>CAIYZW010000671.1 GCA_903930725.1 uncultured Bacteroidota bacterium | reverse complement strand
GCATTTTAACTTATGGTGCCGTGGTGGTGCCCATTTTGCCCGATTTTTCAACGGCCAACGTTCATCACATCGTAAACCACTCCGATTCGAAATTGTTTTTTTGCGCCCCTTCGATTTTTGAACGCATCGAAGCCAGCCAGTTAGATCAGCTTCTGGGCATCATAAACCTTTATACTTACGGTGTTTTTGAGGATAAAAAAGGAAAACTTCAGCCAGCTCTCGATAAAGCCCGTCAGTTTTGCGATGAACATCCCGCCAAGCCCATTGACATCTTTTTTAATGATTTTGATGTCGAAAAAACCTGCATGATTTCATACACCAGCGGCACTTCCGGCTTTACAAAAGGTGTGATGCTGCCCAGGCGCAGCATTTTATCGAACATCATTTTTGCACAGGATCACATGCCGCTAAAACCCAGCGACAAAATTGTTTCGTTCCTCCCCATGGCCCACGCTTTTGGCCTTTTGTTCGAGTTTCTTTTCCCGGTAACTGCGGGTTGTCACATTACATTTTTAACACGCGTTCCATCGCCGCAAATTGTAACAAAAGCTTTCGGCGAAATCAAGCCACACCTTATCCTTTCGGTGCCTTTGGTTATCGAAAAGATTTATAAAAAACGGATTTTACCTTCCATCGAAAAAACGATGGTAAAAACCATGCTCAAAATCCCGGTATTATCAGGAATTATCGAAAATAAAGTCGTGCAAAAGCTTACGGATACTTTTGGACAACGCTTTTTGGAAGTGGTCATTGGTGGTGCCCCGTTGAGCGAAGATGTGGAAATATTTTTCAGGAAAATCGGTTTCAGGTTTACCATCGGTTACGGAATGACCGAGTGTGGCCCACTCATCACTTACGAAGCCTGGGATAAAGCCCGTTTTCGTTCGGCCGGGAAGATTGTTGACCGGATGCAGATTAAAATTGCAACCGAAAAAAACAACAAAGACGGCATCGGCGAAATCCTTGTAAAAGGCAAAAACCTAATGCTTGGCTATTATAAAAACCCGGAAGCTACAAAGGACTCGTTTACAAAGGATGGATGGCTCAAAACCGGCGACCTGGGCTTTCTCGACAAAGATGGTTATCTGTACATCAAAGGCCGAAGCAAAAACATGATTCTGGGGCCTTCGGGACAGAATATTTATCCCGAGGAGCTTGAAGCAAAAGTTTCGAACCTGCCTTATGTGCAGGAATGTGTGGTAAAATACCACGACGAAAAGCTCATAGCCATGATTTATCCCGACCGTGAAGCCATGGAAACCGAAAAACTGAGTTTCGAAAATATCCAGCTTTTGATGGACGATAACCTGAAACATCTCAACAAAGAACTCCCCAAATATGAGCAGATCAGCTCCTTTGAGCTTGTTGATGAAGAATTTCTGAAAACGCCCAAAAGAAATATAAAGCGGTATCTTTATCTTTAATCCGGCTTCCGGCCTTAGTTGCAGCTTACGATGAAGTACTATTTCGGGCTTCAGTTTAAAATATTAAACCGCTCATTAAGAGATTTTGGACTTCATCCAATAGTTGGGTATTTGATTGTAGCGGCGGCTTTTGTTGGTCTTTCGCTTTATCTTTTTGCGAAAACCGAATTTGCCGGATACCTCTTCATCTTATTGGCAATAAGCATCATTTTAAAGCAAAGCGAAACCCGGCGAAATGACTTTTTAAAATCGTGCTTTTCGGTAAAATCCTATTTCAGAATCAGGCTCATCGAAAATTCGATACTTGCATTACCTTTTTTAATTGTTTTAATTTTTAGAAACTGCTTCTTGTCCGCGGCAATACTATTGCTTGTTTCTATAATGCTGGTATTTTTGAATTTTGAAAATAAATTCCAGCTAACCCTGCCAACACCGTTTTATAAACGTCCTTTCGAATTCATAACCGGGTTTAGAAATGCCTTTTACCTTTTCTTTTTTGCTTATTTTCTGACTTTTATGGCGGTTTCGGTTGGTAATTTCAATCTCGGGATATTCGCGCTGATACTTGTATTCCTGGTCTGTTTTACCTTTTACACCAGCCCTGAAAACGAATTTTTTGTCTGGATTTACGCTTCAGGCTCAAAAGGATTCCTGTTTCACAAAATCAAAATTGCGCTTTTACATTCAACCATTCTTAGTTTGCCAATAGTTGTATGTCTGGCCATTATCTTTACAGATAATCTTGATGCCATCTTTGCTTTTCAGGCACTTGGTTATATTTATCTAACTACGGTTGTACTGGCAAAATATTCGGCTTTTCCTGATAAGATGAATTTGCCGCAGGCCTTTCTGCTGGCTTTCGGTTTGTGGTTGCCGCCCTTACTTCTGGGGGTAATCCCCTATTTTTATTCACAGTCGGTACGACGGCTTAACGAGATTTTAGAATGATACATATCGAAAAACTTTCGAAGGCATTTGGAAGCCTGGAAGTCCTGAAAAAAGTAAATCTTACCTTTGAAAAGGGCAAGGTTTATGGTATTGTTGGCGAGAATGGCTCCGGAAAAACCACTTTGTTCAGGTGTATTGCCGGGTTGGAAAAACACAGCGGAACCGTTAAAAGCGATTTTGATAACCTGAAAAACCATCTTGGATTTCTTCAAACCGACCCGTATTTCCTGTCAAAGATTACCGGCCGCGAGTACCTGCAACTTTTTTGCAATGCACGAAATATCCATGGAAATAATTTTGATGAAAAGAATATTTTCGACCTCCCGCTCAACCAATATGCGCTCACCTACTCCACTGGCATGAAAAAGAAGCTGGCATTAACAGCTATTCTACTCCAAAACAACGAAGTTTTTATTTTAGACGAACCCTTTAACGGTGTTGATATTCAGAGCAACATCATCATCACCGAGATCATTCACCGGTTTAAAGCGATGAGCAAAACGGTCATTATTTCATCGCACATCTTCTCAACGCTCAACGACACCTGCGATGAAATTCATTTACTCAAAGATGGCTTGTTTATCAAAAAGGTTTTCAAAACCGAATTCGGGAAACTGGAGCAGGAAATGAAGGAAATTATGATCGGCAACAAGATTGATAGGCTTGGGTTGAAATAGAAATTCAGATTGAATTTGTGGTGCTTTTAGAAATTACAAAGCAGAATATCCATTTAAAAATATCAAAAGAAAACAGGAATATGCTTAGATGCGACGGTGATATTTTGGTATTGAATCCAGGCAAGGTGCAATACAAAAAAATGAATTTTCTGTTTTATTGCTTTTTAACAATCATTCATCAAATAGTTTGAATAACCGACTTAAATTCATCAACATTAATTACATTTATTTTTGGAAATGCAATGGTTTTAAGGATATTAAAATGCCGGTCATTTGTGGCTAAATAGTTTGCATTGCAGGCAATTGCACAATCAACAAATTTATTATCGTCGTAATCCTGCTCAATTAATTCCCAGCGATAATATTTGGTTATGAACTCAACATTGGGCAGATTATCTAATAATTCCATGATGCTTTTTGAAGTTTCAGAACCCAATCTACGACTAATGATTTCTTCGTATTCTTCCAAAATATCGGTAGTTACACAAAGTGTAAACTTTCCATTAATCAGGTCGCTAAAAACCCAATGCGTTTTAGAGCGTCTTGAAATTGCCACCCAAAGGATGTTAGTGTCAACAACTACTTTCACGGTTTTTTAGGTTTATAGGGTGTTCGGTTGTGTTCGTTCAG
>CAIYZW010000670.1 GCA_903930725.1 uncultured Bacteroidota bacterium | reverse complement strand
TGGCTGGGGAACTTTGTTCTTTTATTTGGGATCACATTTTTAACCGAATACATTTCGAAAAGGGGCTATGCAGCCGTTTCGAGCCTTGTAGGTTTTGCCGCTGTGGCGGGAATTTTTTTCCTGTCGTACCGAATCCGGCAATCTTTGAAACACATGGCTTTTATGTTCGAAATAATCGGTTATCTTTTGATTTATTATTTCACGCTGCGCCTGCATTTCTTTTCGGGTAATCCTTTGATCGGGAACGAAACCGTTGGAATTGTTTTACTTACCATCGTTTCGGCCCTGCAGTTTTATATGGCCATTCGTAAAAAATCCGAATTCTTTTCGGTGATTGCCATGGTTTTCACCATTTTTACTGCCCTGGTCTCAAACTCCACGCACATCATGCTAACGCTATGCACGTTAGCTGCCGCCACTTCGATGTTTCTGTTTTTCAGATACGATTTATCGAAACAAGTCAGGTTTTCGGTGTTTTTAATCTATCTCGCGCTGGTAATCTGGATATTTAATAATCCGATGATGACACATCAGTTCGGTCTCCTGAAAGCACATAATTACGGGCATATTTATTTATTTGCAATAGCTTTTATTTTTTCGCTTACCGCCCTTTACAAATCAAAAGATAAAGTAAATCCCGAATTCGTAATTTCGGTGATCATTATGAATGGCATTGGGTTTTCATTTCTTCTGTTTTTGAATGTGATTACCTTTTTCCCGAAAGACTATGTTTGGTTGTTTACAGTAATTTTCGTTTTTGCTTTTGCCTATTCGGTATTTATGAAAATGTTTACCGAATGGAAGAATATTCGCGCACTTTATGCCCTCTATAGTTTTAGTGCCCTCAGCATTGCAGTTTATGGTGTTCTGGGATTTCCGGCGTCCTTTATGTTGCTTGCTTTCGAAAGCCTGCTTGTAGTTTCGATGGCTTTGTGGTTCCGCTCAAAGTTTATCGTTTTTATGAATTTATTGATGTTTATCGGGTTGCTGATCACCTATAAAGCTGTTGGGGAATCGTTGAATACCGTAAATTTCTCGTTTGCCATTGTTTCGCTGGTAACCGCCCGAATTTTACACTGGCAAAGCAAAAGGCTTGAAATTAAAACCGATTTTCTTCGGGATATTTACATGATTATCGGGTTTATCATGATGCTTTACGCGCTGCATAAAATCGTCCCTGATGGTTTTGTTACGATCTCATGGACGGCGCTGGCATTACTTTATTTCGGTATGAGTATTTTACTGCAAAACATTAAGTATCGCTGGATGTCAATTTCCACTTTTGCCGCTTCAGCTTTTTACCTGTTTATCTTTGATCTTCAAAAAATTGATTTGATTTACCGGGTTCTGGCATTTATGGTTTTGGCGGTAATTTCGATCGGTATTTCGATTTATTACACAAGGCGCAAAAAGGCTGCCGGCGATGATGATCCTGTGTGATCCTCATTTTAAGTGGTCACAATTCTTAAAACTTTTATTTCGGCCTAAAGTTTATCTTTGCCCAAAAAAGCATTGTCAGCATTACCATTTATTGATATTCACACGCATCGTATTGTTTCCGTTGCCAATATTCAGGCTATCGAAAATGTATTTGCAAAGGATATTCACCTTTTTGAAAACATAAAAGAAGGCGTATTTTCGGTTGGATTGCATCCCTGGCACATCAACAGTTTAACCTTTGAGAGGGAAATTTCATCCATCAGCGAAATTGCAGCGAGCCAACAGGTGCTGGCCATTGGCGAAACGGGTCTCGACAAACTTTGTAATGTTGATTTTGAATTGCAGAAGCAGGTCTTTACGAGGCATCTCGAAATTTCAGGAAACACCGGTAAACCATTGATTATCCATTGCATTAAAGCTTTTCCCGAGATTATTTCGGTTTATCAAAAATCGGGAAGCGATGCCACGCTCATTTTTCATGGCTTTAATAACAATATTAGTATTGCCGAAAACCTGCTCAGACAAGGCTTTTACCTGTCGTTTGGATATGCGCTTTTAAATGAAAAATCAAATGCTTGCCAGGTTATTGGTTTGATTCCTGTAGATCGCTTTTTTTTAGAGACCGACGATTCGGGCAACAGCATCGAGGAGATTTATGCTCAGGCGGCAAGAATCAGAAGGTGTAGCATTTTAGATTTAAAAATTATTGTACTACAAAATTTCGAAAACTGCTTTAAAATCAAATTATGACATTGTTAGATTGGACTGGCCGTACCGAATTATTGCTGGGTACCGAAGCTATTGAAAAACTTGCGCGGGCGCATGTTTTAGTTGCTGGTCTTGGCGGTGTAGGTGCCTATGCCGCCGAGCAAATTTGCCGTGCCGGTGTGGGAAAAATGACAATTATTGATGCCGATATGGTTGTTCCGAGTAACCGAAACCGACAGTTGCTAGCATTAAAAAGCACCGAAGGCCAGCGTAAAGCTGAACTTATGGCTCATCGGCTTCTGGACATCAATCCTGATCTCGAGTTGGTTGTTTTGGATGAATATCTCAAAGATAAACGCACCGAAGAGGTTCTTTCGGTAAAAACAGATTTTGTAATTGATGCGATTGATACGATTTCCCCAAAGGTTTTTCTGATTTATCACACCCGGCAACATGGCCACCGGCTCGTAAGTTCGATGGGAGCTGGTGGCAAAATTAATCCCGGATTAATCAGGATTGCGCCCGTAGAGGATTCAAACGGCTGCCGGCTGGCGTACTTAATCAGAAAACGTTTACACCGTCTGGGCGTAAGAAAAGGCTTTGATGTAGTTTTTTCGCCTGAGCCGGTTTCAAAAGAATCATTTCTGGCTGTCGAAAACGAACAGAACAAAATCACAACTATCGGCACCATTTCGTACATGCCGGCCATTTTTGGCTGTTTTTGTGCTTCGGTGGCTATCAGAGGGATTCTTGAAGCCATTTAAATTATCAAAAGTTTAGTTTAAGATGCAAAATCAAAATTCTAAAAACATCATTCAAATTGCAGGAATTATTGATGAAGTGGAAGCAAAAATGGTTTTAAATGCTGGGGCAACGCATCTTGGCTTTCCGTTCAGGCTTGATTTTAACAAAGAAGACCTTACCGAGGAATATGCCGCACAAATCATCAAAAATCTTAAAATCTCCGATAAGGCTGTCCTGATTACCTATCTTGATAAAAGTGATGAAATTATTGCGCTGGCAGGATTTTTGGGTTGCGCAACGGTGCAGTTGCATGGCCCGATCGGTTTGATGGAATTAGAAAAACTACGAAAAAAAGCCCCAAACCTTCACATCTGGAAAAGCCTGGTCGTGAAAACAGATAATGTTGACGAGCTTACGCAAATGGTTCTATTGCTTGGAAATTTTGTGGATGCCTTCATTACCGACACTTACAATCCCGAAACCGGTGCATCGGGAGCCACCGGCAAAACACACGACTGGCAGGTAAGCAAAAAGATAACTAAACTTTCAAAAAAGCCGGTAATTATTGCCGGTGGGCTTAATCCCGAAAATGTTTACGAGGCAGTTATTCAAATAAAAACTTTTGGCGTTGACGTACATACGGGCGTTGAAAATGCTGATGGAAGAAAAGACCCGATTAAAGTAAAAGCCTTTATTGATGAGGCAAACAGGGGTTTTTCGATGATATGATTATTCGGAGAGGCATCCATTTTATTTGCAAATAATTGGAATTAAACCTACCAGATTTTGAAAACCTGGTATGTTTATAATCAGCACATTACGCCTTGTTAAACAATGCATGACACCTTTTTATACCAGTCTTATTAAGCTTCAGGAGCAATTATCTGATTTCTATTTACCTGGAAATGTTTAATAACCCAGCGTTTTAAGCATTGATTTATAACTCTGTTCTTTTGCAAAAAGTTTTGGATAATATTCCCCGTTTTCGTCCAGATCAATGATGATGTGTTTTGGCGCGGGAATAAGGCAATGCTGAATTCCGCCATAACCGCCAATTGATTCCTGATATGCGCCTGTATGGAAAAACCCGAGATAAAGCGGGTCGTTTTTTTCATATTTCGGCAGGAAAACGGCGTTTGAATGGGCTTCGTCGTTGTAGTAATCCTGGCTGTCGCAGGTAAGCCCGCCAAGACAAACACGCTGGTACTCTTTTTCCCAGTGGTTTATCGGCAATAAAATAAAGCGCTGATTAATGGCCCACGAATCGGGAAGCGTGGTCATAAACGAGCTGTCAATCATGTTCCACAACTCGCGGTCGTTTTGCTGTTTCTGGTCGAGCACAGAATACAAAACGGCGCCACTCTCGCCAACGGTAAACGAGCCAAATTCGGTAAAGATATTAGGTTCAGGCACCTTATGCTGCTCGCAGGTTGCTTTAATCTGAGCCACAATTTCCTCGGCCATATATTCGTAATCAAACTCAAAGCCGAGCGAACGTTTTATCGGGAAACCTCCGCCAATATTGAGCGAATCCAGTTCGGGGCAAATCTTTTTAAGTTCGACGTAAACATTCAAACTTTTGCTTAGTTCGTTCCAATAATACGATGTGTCTTTTATGCCTGTGTTGATAAAAAAGTGGAGCATTTTAAGCTCGATATTGGGGTTTTTTTTGATGTGATCAACATAAAACGGCACAATGTCGTTGTACCGGATTCCCAGTCGCGAAGTATAAAACGAAAAAAGTGGTTCTTCTTCCGAGGCTATCCTCATCCCGATTTTAAATTTCTTGTTGATGTTTTCCTCGTAATAATTCAGCTCGTCCATGTTGTCGAGAATCGGGATGGTGTTTTCGAAACCATCCATAATCAGTTTACAGATGTTTTCGAGGTAAAGCTGGCGTTTAAACCCGTTCGAAATGATGTAAATATCTTTGTCAATCAACCCGTTACGAAATAGTTCTTCGATAATATAAATGTCGAAGGCGGAGGAGGTTTCGAGATTGACCTTGTTTTTTAAAGCTTCTTCGAGGACAAATGAAAAGTGCGAGCTTTTGGTACAATAGCAATATTTGTAATCGGCCTGGTAATCAACTTTGGCCATCGCTACATTAAAATAGCGCCTGGCTTTTTGAATTTGTTCGGATATTTTAGGAAGATAGGTCAGTTTTACCGGGGTTCCGTACTGCTTGATAATATCCATCAAAGGGATTTTGTAAAAGTAAAGTTCGTTATCAATTACTTCAAATTCCTGCTGCGGAAATTCGAAGGTTTGCTCAACAAGATCAATGTACTTAATTTTCATTTCTAATTTTGATTTAAATGATTTAAACTCATACTAATTTTCTAATCCAATTAACTTAGATTAGAAATTAATTACAAAGTTATTCAATTTAGATAACGATAAAACAATGTTTACAAATTTATTTGGAAAAGAATACTTACTGTAAAATGGTTAAGATAATGATAATGAGATGATAATAGAATAAATTTCAAAATGAACCGGGATCACTGCATTAAAATAATTTTATTAATCCAATAATCGTCAGTTACTAAATAAAAACCAATTGGAGTGAAGTGTTTCTGGATGGAAAATAAAGAATACAAATCTTAGTTTTTCCAGTTGAGGGTG
The DNA here is from genome assembly GCA_903930725.1 of uncultured Bacteroidota bacterium. Lineage (GTDB taxonomy): Bacteria > Bacteroidota > Bacteroidia > Bacteroidales > 4484-276 > CAJATL01. The sequence goes on along the minus strand of CAIYZW010000670.1, from coordinate 4,077 downwards.
GCAATAAAATGGTCAATATCGTTGATAATGAAATCAATAACCGGTTGTAAAGAGTCGTTGTTTGGAACTGCCGCAAAATACAAAGCGCCGCGAAGAAAATGATTTGTACTATCGGTAACGTAAAACTGGAATGGCGATGCTGCCTCGTTGCCTTCGATCGAATAGGCCATTCCATAAATTTTCCGGTCGTTGTGGTCAATTACCGACTCGCGGATGCCGGTGGCTTTGGGGGCATGTTTGTAAACCATCGTTCTGGAATCTTCGATAAGTTTGGCAAGGTCGGTTTTTTTGAGGTCTTTATAACTGAGGTGAATTTTTCCTTTGAACCGCTGGAAGTCAACATTCATCCAATATTGCTCTTTGATGGTGTATTTATCGAAAGCAATTTTTGCATAAACCGGATATTCAAAACGGTATGGAAAAGTCGAATCGAAAGCACGGTAACTTTTTTCGGGAAGGTCAATTCTAAAATAGCCACGGGGTTTAGGAACGTAGTCATCATTACGGCATGAAACAACCAAACCAATGATGCTGATGAACAAAAACAGACTGAAGATTTTTGACTGGCGTGCGTAAATCATTGTACTAATTATTCTGAATTTTACGAGAACCTGCCCGATACGGCGGTTGCCCACTTTTTTATCTTAAACTCAAAATTATCGGATTTAGTGCGCTTATTCATTTTTGGGATTTCGCATTATCGAAAAGCAATGAGTAACTTTACAAACAGGTGGCTGATGAAAAAGAGAAAGGTTAGCGGGATTTTGTCCTGACCCGGGCATTCATTCATTTTTTGCAAAAAAATAACATCCTCCGGCGATGGCCGGAGGATCTTAAATTGAATAATTTCTTCGATCGTTACTTTTTAGAAAGGTAGATCGTCGGTGGGGCCTTCGCCGATGGCTGGCTCAAACTCGGAAATTTCGGGCGGAGGGGCAACGCCAGGCTGATAACCACCTTGTTGATCTCTTTTGGTTAGCCTGATTACCTTATCGCCAATAATTTCGGTGATGTAATGTTTGTTGCCGTCTTTGTCGTCCCAGGAGCGTGTTTTGATTTTGCCTTCGATATAAACAGAATCTCCTTTAATTAAATTCTTCTCGGCCAGCAATCTCCATAAAACAACATTGTGCCATTCGGTCTGATCAACCCATTTGCCGTCTTTGTCTTTGTAACTCTCGTTGGTGGCAACCGAAAAGGAAGCTCTTTTCAAACCATTTTCATACGTCATTATCTCGGGGTCTTTCCCAAGATTTCCTACTAAAATCACTTTGTTAACACCTGTCATAATGCATTTTTTTTAAAGGTTTAATTGAACAAATTTAATTATATTTTGAAAAAAATGAAGTTTTTTCTTTTTTTGATTTGTACATTTGTTCGATCGGGGTGTTTGTACCAGGAATAGTTTTGCCAGATTTAATAATTATGAAGTTTAAAATTACGATTTTGATTAAATGTTTTATTACAGCCGGGTTATTGGTTTTCCGGGTGCTTTTATTTGGGATCAACCCGCAAATTGATAGTCTGGAAAAACAACTTCAGGACAGCGCTTCCTTGTCGGCTGCTCAAATTTGTGATGTTCAAAATCTTCTTTCCAAACAATATCTTCGTATTTCTCCTCAAAAGGCTGTGGAATACGGAAAATCGGCACTTAAAACGGCTAACGCAATTGGTGACGAAACACGAATTGCCGCTGCATTAAAAAATATTGGTTCGGCCTGTTATCTTCAAAGCGATTACGTGCAGGGGCTCGATTTTTTTAAACAGGCACTTATCGTAAATCTCGAAATTATGAACCGCGAAGAAATTGCTGCCAGTTATAACAACATTGGCCTAATCTATAACAAACTGGGTTATTATCAGGAAGCATTAAAAAATCATCTCAGCCAGTTAAAAATTAACGAAGAAGACAGGAATTTAAAGGGGATTGCCATTTCGATGCGGGCCATTGGCAACATTTACAACAATTTGGGCGAAAACGATAAGGCCATTGATTATTACAAAAGCGCAAAGGATATTTCGGAGCAGTTGGGCGACACAAATTCGTTGGCAACCACGCTGATAAACCTTGGCGTGGTTAGCATGGAAACGAGCGAATACGATACATCAATGGTTTATTTCGACAGGGCTTTGCAAATTAAGGAGCGGATGAATGATGTTGGAAATATCGCTATCATTTACTCGAATCTTGGCGTAATACAGCGTTCGCTGGGGCACTACGCCGAGGCAATCAAATATTCGGAAAAGGCTCTTCAATTGTACGAAACGCTCAACAACAAGCAGGGCGCCGCCGTTACGCTTATTAATCTTGCCGATGTAAATCTTAAAATAAATAATACCGAAAAAAGCCACAGCTACCTTTTAAAGGCGCTCAAAATTGCCGAAGAAATTGATTCGAAAAAAATTACCTGCGACACTTATCAGATGCTTTCGGAGTGGTACAAGGCAAACGGCGACTATAAAAAGGCGCTGGAATACTTCCGGCTACAGGCGGCGCTGCAGGATAGCCTCTTCGACATCGAAAAAAGCAAGCAAATCCGGAATGTACAGATTGTGTATGAAGTGGAGAAAAAGGAAAAGGAAATCTTAGAGCAACGTGTTTCGATACAAAAGCTTAAAAACACGCAGGTTTACCTCGGACTGGCTATAATTGTTGTGCTGGCGGCGGTTTTTGTGGTTTATGTGAGGTTTAGGTTAAAGCAAAAAATTAACCGCCAACTCGAAATGAAGATTGCCGAAGCGCTTCGCAAACAAAACGAACAGCAACAAATCATTGTTCATCAGGCGAGCCTCACTTCGCTGGGTGAATTGGCCGCCGGCATTGCCCACGAAATAAAACAACCACTCCAAAGCATTTCGCTGGCCACCGAAAGCCTCGGCATGGAAATTAAAGTTTCAAACCCTGACCTGAGTTTTATCGGATCTACGGTTAAAGAGATTTTTGAAGACATCAAACGCATAAAATTCATCATAAACGAAATAAGCAATTTTTCGAGGGGGCAGCAGGATGCTTTTATCGAGCCTTTTGATGTTAACATTCATATTAAAAATGCCTTCTCGCTTGCGCGGACAAGGTTCTCGAACCGGAGGATTGACGTGATTTTTGATCTGGACGAAACCCTTCCCGAAATTGTTGGAAATCCTTACAAGTTCGAGCAGGTGATTGTTAACTTTTTTAATAATGCCAAAGATGCCATTGACGAAAAAGCCGATAAATCAACCACGGAATTTGATAAGGAAATGCGCGTAAAAAGCCACAGCGACGGCCTTTTTGTAATTATCGAAGTTACCGACAACGGCATTGGCATGCCCGAAACCATTAAAACAAATATTTTCCTTCCGTTTTTTACAACCAAACCGCTCGGTAAAGGCACCGGGCTGGGGCTTTCGATTTCGCTGGGCATCATTAAAGAGATGAACGGCTTTATCGAACTCGAATCGGAAGAAATGAAAGGTACAACCATGCGCGTAAAAATTCCGGCAGGCAACAAATAACCGTTTTCGTTGTTATTTTTGCAGTTTTAAATAATTAGTTTGATGAAGATTATAAATTTACTTAAAAATACCGACAAAACACTGTTTTCGTTCGAGCTTTTGCCGCCCCTCAAAGGCGGGAATATTGATGCCATTTATTCGGCCATTGACCCTTTGATGGAGTTTAACCCGATAAATGTAAACATCACCTATCATCAGCAGGAAGTGGTTTATAAGAAACTTGCCAATGGCTTGCTTCAAAAGAAAACCATCCGCAAACGACCTGGAACTGTGGCCATTTCGGCGGCCATAAAATATCGTTATCCCAGTCTTGAAGTGGTGCCACACCTTATTTGTGGCGGTTTTACCAAATCCGAAACCGAATACGCCCTCATTGATCTGCATTTTCTCGGCATAAAAAACCTTTTGGTGCTCCGCGGCGATCCGCCCAAGACCCAACGCCTCTTTACCCCCGAACCCGAAGGCCATACCTTCGCCATTGACCTCGTAAAGCAAATTATCAACCTCAACCACGGCAAATATCAGGACGAAGACCTCCAAAATACCACCGCAACCGACTTTTCGGTGGGCGTGGCCGGTTAT
>CAIYZW010000669.1 GCA_903930725.1 uncultured Bacteroidota bacterium | reverse complement strand
GCGGTGTATTGTTGCGCATATCAACCTTTGAAACTACCGCCCTGATGGTATCGCCTTTCCGGTAATAATCCGAAGGAATCTGCTCAGATTTTGGTAGAATAAGTTCAATGAATTCATCATCAACAACAAGAATTTCTTTTTTCCAAACCTGATAAACCTCGCCTGTAACAATCTCGCCTATACGATCTTTGTATTTTTGATAAACATTATCTTTTTCGTATTCCTGTATTTTCGAGATAAGATTCTGACGGATGGTAAGAATTTCACGGCGTCCGAAATCTTTCATTTTGATTTCTTCCGAAACCTCTTCGCCCACCTCAAAATCCGGTTCGATTTTGATGGCCTCTGAGTAGGCAATCTGAAGGTTTTCGTCATCAACTTCACCATCTTCAACAATTTGACGCAGACGATAAATTTCAAGGTCGCCTTTATCAATATTTACAATGATGTCGAAGTTGTCGGCGGTACCGTATTTTTTTGCGAGCATGTGGCGGAATACATCTTCAAGTATCCGCATCATGGTTTCGCGGTCGATATTTTTGAAATCTTTAAACTCCGAAAAGGTTTCGACCAAATTAATATTATCCATCGTTTTACTGTTTTGCTTTAAATGTTCCGGTTAATCCTTTTATCTAAATATTAAAGTGCATTTAGTTTGTTTGATATGATCAAAATCAATCATAAGGTCTTCTTCGGTTAGCTGATCTTTTTTCTTCTTTCCTGAAAGCTTAATTTTAATCATTTCTTCATTTACCTCGAGTAACTTACCCTGTAAAACTTTATCATCATCCATGGTAATTTCGACATCACGGCCTATGTTTTTTTGGTATTGGCGCTTAAGTTTGAACGGTTTATCTGCCCCGAAAGAACTAACTTTTAAATCAAAATCCTCAATTTCCCTGTCGAGCTTCGACTCGATAAATTTACTAAGCTGAATGCAATCAACAATGTTTAAAGCCGTGTCCCCATCAAGAACTATCGAAATAATATTTCCTGTTTTAACCTGCAAATCAACAACATACTTGTCGGTGTCTTGCAGACACTCATTAGCCAATTCAACTATTTTTGCCTTCTCAATCATCTTCTAAAACTAATAAAATAGGGGACTTATGTCCCCCTCTGCTTCTTTTCGCTACTTAATAAAAAATCAAATAATGCGAATACTTTCCTTTTGATTTTCCATAAAAAATCCGCTGCAAAGATAGTGTTTCCTGAAATTAAAAGAAAATTATTTTTGGAAAAAATTAACAGATAGCCAATTACACAATGTTGAGAGGTTGTTTCTGCCTGCTTTTTGATGATAAATGTTGACGATAACGTAATTTAGACATGCTTAAAACCGGAATTGTTTAAACGACAAAGCCAGGATTTTTTTAGGTTTAGAGGCCAACATTAAAAAGTATCTCACCGTTATCAACAACTTGACTATTTTTGTTCCAATAAAAATTCAAATTATGGAAACAATACTTGCTTTTCTTAACGAATTGAAAAACAACAACAACCGGGAATGGTTTTTGTCCAACAAAGACTGGTACGAACAAGTTAAAACCAAATATGAAGCACTGGTTGGCGAAATTATCCAGGGTATTTCAACTTTTGATAATGACATTCAACTTTTATCACCGAAAGATTGTGTTTTCAGGATTTACCGGGATGTTCGTTTTTCGAAAAATAAGGAGCCCTACAAAGCCCACTTCGGAGCCTCTTTTAACAAAGGTGGTAAAAGCAGCAGGTATGGCGGATACTACGTTCATATCGAACCGGGAAATTCGTTTATTGGCGGAGGAAAATGGCAACCACCGGCCGATGTTTTAAAGGCAATCAGGTATGAGGTTTATCAATTTCCGGAAGAATTTAAGGCGATTATTCGTAACGACAAATTTTTTAAGAGGTTTGGGAATCTGAGTGACGAAAAACTTCAACGGTCACCAAAAGATTTCCCGGCTGATTTTAAGGACATTGAGTTGCTCAAATACAAAAGCTACATTGTCGGGGCAAATGTTACCGATAGCGAATTAAAGGAAGGTAACACTTTACCTTTTATTATCGAAACATGTAAAATTATGCATCCTTTTATTGTTTTTTTAAATCGTTCGATGGATCATTTGTAAAAAAACCCTCAAAAGCGACCGTTAACTGACCGAAACATACCGTTAACTGATTTGCAAGCCAATTTAGGGTGTTTTTGGATGTAGTTTTGACTCGCCAACAGAGATTTAATTTAAAGGGGTTTAATTTCGAATGGCAAACAGATTTTTAGGGATTAATTGATTGCACTAGCGTTCCTTATCCTTGTTCAACATTTCTTGTGGCTCTCATTAAAAAGTTCTTTTTTGATTGCAGAGTTAAGGTCCAGGGATAAGGAACCTTGTTTTAGAATCTTCAGAGAAAAAAATATAATTTTGTTTATTAGGGGAAAGAGAGGGAACCAAATGGTTCCTTTTTTTATTTTACAAAAAATTGATTACCACGGATTTATGAGGTCAAGCCAGTAGCTTGTTCGGGAAAATATTCAGTTTTAATGGTTTTTCCAAGGTCACCAGCAGCGATCTCAAAAGGCTGAAGGACGAAAGCAATCATGATGCATCACATACCACCAAAGCATTTAAACCAGGCCGCTCATGCAATGAAATTCATCAGGGAAAACACAATTCAACAATCAAAACACAGATCTTAGCCTGACAAATTAAAGATTATGACTTTGGAATATTTCACAATCCAAGGCATTTAGGCTGTCAGAAAAACAAAAAGGCCGCTGGTCATCAAAAGCGAAAGGACACCTTTCGCCATTGCCAGCGGTCTGAAATAAAAAGCACGGTGTGTTTTATCGCACCATCAATTTATTGGTAAAACACTGATAATCTATCTTGACGGTGCAATAATACAAACCCGTTTCCAAATCTGAAACATCAATATCAATCAGGTTTTTGCCCGGATTTTTTATTCCAAAACCGATTTCCCGAACAACCTGTCCGAGTGTATTTGTGATGATTACCCCGACATTACTCTGATTGATCGTTCTGACAAAAAAACTGGTACCTGAAGTTGCCGGGTTCGGATAAAGTGTCGAAACTTCAACACCGCCAGTAATGGCAGATGTTTCATTTACTTTTACGAAATAATCTTTATCAAATTCCATGTGAACCATTCTGTTTTCGACAGGGTCATGATTGGTAAGCCATTCATAAATTCCAGGCGAATTATCCTCCTGGAAAATGATGTGGATTTTATCGGCAACATTAACCGAAGTTGCCGGGTAAACACACTCGGAGAAAATGTACATTATGTTTGTGTTGATATCCACCGGTACCTCCCAGGAGGCCCCGTTATCGTAAGATGCACTTACAAGCACATGCCTGAAGTTGTTTTCCATGTTTGTGTAACCGGGCGCAAGGCTGGTGTAGACCATGAAAAGATTATTCTGGTCGTCAATTCCGAGTTGTGGAAAAGAGGTATAGGAATGGCCGTAATCCATTTGGACAGCTAAAATTTCGTAGCCACCAATAAACGGATCGGGCAACATGTATCCTACAAGCAAACCCGCCTCAATCAGAAATTCGTTGGTGTAGCTGCTGATGATTGTCGAATCTAATACGGGTTTTGTTTCGTCCCAATAAATGATGCCTTCGGTGCTGGGTATCCAGAAAAGCTCTCCGCCAATATACTGATGAACCATTTTAGGAAAAACCACATGTGCCTGGCCATTGGCATCGAGGGCAATGGACGAACAACCATCGCCACACCCGAAAGGATCGGTGTCACCAGGAATATTAAAAGGATCAATGGGTGACTCATAAACCAGGATTTGCTCCCAACTTTCACCATTGTCGTACGATTTGAATACCATACCGTTAAATTGATCGAAGCCGTAACAGAACGCGATTGTATTCCCAACAGGCTTTGCCCAGGAAAATCCCAGGTTTGATGAAGTTGTGAAATAGTCGGAGCCCAGACCGTCAATGATCACATGTTCCCAATCCCAAGTCTGGCCTCCATCTGACGAACGGTAATACAGCAAAGCATTTTCAAGACCTTGGTAAGCACCGTCGTAAACACGGGCAAGAAGGTGAACATACTGGTTATTTGCGCCACTGGTGAAAATCGAATGCCAGACGATCGAAAGCCCTTCAGGACCAAAAACCTGCGATTCAAGCCAGACGCCGGTTCCTTTATTTTCACGTCTGAAAAATTTGATCGGCCCAGGCTGACCAGAAGGATACCAGTAATGTGCGATGATCTCGCCGTTTGGTCCCCAGGGAGCGTAGGAAGGCCATCCTGTTCGTGCATCTGATCCCAGGTGCATAAGCGGCGTTCCCCATCCGGAACCATTGAAATAATTGTACCCGGTGCCCCGGTCAGGGTTCTGGTTTTGCCCGGAACATTGCCAAACGGCGCCAACGGTGCCGTCGTTGAATGAATAAATCCGGCTCATCAGGTTGTTGTACGATTGCATGTCGTACCAGGTAGTCCCGATGTTCGCATCTAACATGCCGCGGTTTTCACCCGCGATAATTGCCTGCTGAACATCAGTTTTGCCTTCAGGAGTGTACTTCACCGGCTGTTTTTTGATCATTTTAAGACCACCCCGACCATGGCTTTCCTGTCCAAAGACCCCAATCCCGACTGTTAGCATCAATAAAAAAAGTAGCGTTTTTTGCATAGTTTGAACTTTTTGGTTGATAAATGAAAATATGATTCAGCGAATTTATAAAAATATGCTGGTAAAAAGCCAATAAATTAGCCGATCAATAAATCCCGCATTGCCGCCAAAGTTTTACCCGAAGTTTAAACTCATTGTCGCTTATCCGGACAGACGTTAATCTGAAAGACCGTTGTATTCCTTGCAGATTGACAGATTGCTTAAAATTTGATGGTGATAAATATTTGTTCCCCGAAAACTAACTTATTCTTTACTTTAGCAGCCTTATTCATTTTCAAACTCTTAATTATGACTAATCAAAGGAATTTGGTCAGAACACTTGGTTTGGGTTATGTGATCCTTTTTGTGATTGCAAACATCATTGGATCGGGTGTGTATAAAAAAATAGCGCCAATGGCTGCCGAGCTTCATTCATCGGTGTGGATACTTATGGCCTGGATTGTAGCTGGAATTATCACCATTTTTGGTGCGTTGAGTAATGCAGAAGTCGCCGGATTACTTGCCGATACTGGTGGAGACTTTGTTTATT
>CAIYZW010000668.1 GCA_903930725.1 uncultured Bacteroidota bacterium | reverse complement strand
CCGAGGTTGCGGGAGATGCATCAATCCTGGTTAATCCTTTCAAACCAAGTGAAATTGCCGCAGCCATGAAACTCCTAAATAGCAATCAAAAACTAAGAAATGAACTAAAAATTAAAGGGTTAGCACAATCTGAAAAGTTTTCCTGGAAAACAATGGCCGAACAAGTTCTCAGTACTTATCACGATGTTCTTAAACGAAACAAGTAATATCAAATCGTCTGATTCCGCATTCCAATCAAACACAAAATGACTTCAAAATATGAATAAGGTATTCTTTCCAAACTTAAACGGAATCAGATTCCTAGCGGCTTTTGGCGTTTTTCTGCATCATTTTGAGCAATATCGCTATATTTTTGAAATTGATAATTTTTTTGATATCCCATTTTTCGAAGGGATTGGAAAACTTGCTGTAATTTGTTTTTTTGTTTTGAGCGGGTTTTTAATTACATATTTGTTGATGGAAGAAAAAAAGGTAAAATCCACGATTACTTTAAAGAAGTTTTACATTCGCCGTATTCTTAGAATCTGGCCTGTCTACTTTCTACTGGTAATAGCCGGTTTTTTACTTCTACCGCGTTTTAGTGTCTTTCACGTTCCTGATTGGTCAGAACATCTTAATGGACATTTTTATCTGAAGTTTTTGTTTTACCTGCTCATTTTGCCCAACGTAATTGCTAGTTTCACATACCCTGTTGCCAATGTTTCACAATCATGGTCAATTGGCACCGAAGACCAGTTCTATCTTGCCTGGCCTTTTATCGTCAAGAAAAGTAACAAACTTTTAAACTGGTTTTTAGGGATAATAATCGTTTATGTTTTGATAAAACTTTCGATAGCGTTGCTGCAAAATACTTTTCAAACGGCAGGACTAATGTTTTTATGGAGTTCGATTGAAAAGTTTTGGAATTTCTTTGCAGTTGATTGTATGGCTTTGGGAGGAATAGGCGCTTACCTAGCCCATAAAAAACCTCTCGAATGGTTCCGGTTCATTTTTTCGAAACCTTTTCAGATAGCTTTGTATGCCACAACAGTATTTCTTTTGTTAATTAATTTTGAGATTCCTGTTTTTAAATATGAATTTTATGCTATTCTTTTCATTCTCATTATTTTAAATGCCGCATGGAATCCAAAATCGTTAATAAATTTTGAGTTTGAACCATTTAACTATTTGGGGAAAATCAGCTATGGTTTTTACATGTACCACCCTGCCATGATTGTGTTTGTTATAAATTATTTCATTCCACTAGGATGGACTAATTATTTTGCATTATTTGCTTCCAGTTTATCCTTGGCCGTTCTTTTTTCGATCATTTCCTTCGAATTTTACGAAAAAGGATTCCTGATTTCAAAAAACAAGTTTACCGTGGTGGAATCAGGCCTATCCGAAAATAAAAATAAAACACTTCTCTTCAAACTTAAAAACCTGATTACAGGAAAAGTACGGATTAATAAGGGATAGAACAACATAATTTACAAACAGTTAAAATGAAACTTAAAAATCAAGATATCATTATTGTTGGAATTCAGCCCTGGGACACCAAAATCGGCAGCAACTGCAAAAATATCGCGCTCGAATTTGCCAAAAACAATAGGGTTTTGTATGTAAATTATCCACTCGATCGAAAAACAAAGTTCCGACATAAAAATGATCCTGCAATCAAAAAAAGAATCGGAATCGTTAAAAATGGCATTCAGGAAATTGTTGAGATACAGGAAAACTTTTGGAATTTGTATCCTGCGATAATCATCGAATCAATTGGTTCGTTGAAAATAAACTTTTTATTTGATTTAATCAATCGCCTGAATAATTGGAGAATAGCCCATGAAATCAAAAAAGCAATTAAAAAACTGAATTTCAAAAACTACCTGATTTTCAATGACAGCGATATGTTCCGAAGTTTTTATCTTAAAGAATTTCTTAAACCCAAACTTTACATCTATTACACACGCGACAATCTGATTGCCTTCGATTATTGGAAAACTCAGGGCCGAAGGATGGAACCGAAAATTATGCAGAAAGCTGATCTGGTAGTTGCAAATTCGGTTTATTTAGCAGAAATTGCCAGAAAATACAACCTTGATTCTTACTATGTTGGTCAAGGTTGTGATGTTAAGAATTTTGATAAATCAATAATTACCTCGCATCCTGCTGATATTCTTGCGATTAATAAACCAATTATCGGGTACATTGGTGTGTTGACAAGTATACGCCTTGATATTCAGGTACTTACTCATATTGCAAAAGCGTTGCCCGAAATAAGTTTGGTTCTGATTGGGCCAGAAGATGAAAAATTTAAAAGTAGCGAATTACACCAGTTGAAAAATGTATTCTTTTTAGGGAATAAACCTGAAAATGAAGTTCCAACTTATGTGAATCATTTTGATGTTGCAATAAATCCACAGGAATTAAACGAAACTACCATCGGAAATTATCCCCGGAAAATTGACGAATACCTTGCTCTGGGAAAGCCTGTTGTTGCAACTAAGACGTTGGCTATGAGTGTTTTTAATGATTACACCTATCTGGCAGAGAATAAGGAGGAATATGTTAAAAACATTTTAACTGCTCTTCAGGAAAACTCACCTGAAAAGGAAAAACTACGTGAAAATTTTGCAAAAAATCACACCTGGGAAGCCAATGTCAAGGAAATCGAAAATGCGATTAATTCTTCAAAATCAACCAATCAATTTAATTGAAATATTTGTGATAGAAAACATAATCAATAAAAGTCAACTATATGAATTTTAATAAGATATGTATTATCATTTTCATTGGAGGTCTTTCATTTCTAATCGGAAGTACAATTTACAACAAAAGTCCGATAATTTTTGATGAAATGAATTTTGTGCCCAATGTTGAGCTGATGAGCCAATTGGGATTTACAAAAGAATTTCTTGTTCAAATGAAAAATCAGGCACCAGGTCCACTTTATCAATTAATCCATTGGCCTTTGATGCCATTAACCCATTTAAAACCACCGGCAATACGGGTGGTCAATCTTGTTTTTTTGCTTTTAATCATTTTTATTACTTCAAAAGTGATTAAAAACACCTTTAAGGATTTGAAATTTCATCACTTATTTTTAGCATTAAATATTATTGTGGTGCCTGTCACGTGGGTAATCTCAGGATTGGCACTTACCGAAATTCCAGCTATGCTTTTCCTTTCACTCAGTATTTTGATGCTCTCCTACATTTTTAATAACGACTATTCCAATCAAAAAATCTTGCTTTTTTCGACAATTTCTGGCATATTCCTGGGGTTGGCCTCATTAGGTAGAACACCCTATCTTGGTTTAATCTTACCAATTTTACTTGTTGTTTTTCACAAAGATTTTAGGTCGTTAAAAAAAGCTGCAAGCCTGATTTTGCCATACTTTTTCATTCCATTATTTTTCACAATACCAATTTTTGTAATTTGGGGAGGATTGGTTTCGCCAAACCAACCAATTATCTCCGGGGGGATTAGGTTTTGGCATGGATTTTTAAGTTTGGGCTACGGTGCTATAATCTTCTTTCTAATAGCCCCAAAATGGTTTATTTTTAATCGGAAAATTCTGTCAGCACTTGTCACCACTTTTGTTTTATCCTTTATTTATTCGACCTGGTTTTCGACTGATTCTTATTTCCCTTTCAGTGTAACAATTACAAAGTTTGCCCCTTCTTATTTTATAGGTTTTTACAAACTAATCATCACTCCTATCCTTATTTGTCTCGCTATTTACTTTGTAATCTGTGCTTTAATTCATCTTTACGAACGGCGTGATAATATCATTTATGTTTTCAGTATTTTATCTGCCTTACTGATTATGTTTTCAAATATCACAAACAGTTATCAGTTTAGTAGCAGGTACGTGGCTCAAGCCATCCCTTTTATTATCGTTTCCATTGTACCTTTCGAAAACGTGAACTGGTTAAAATGTCTACTTGCAATTGTTGCTATGATGATTGGATTTTTCTCACTAAATACTTATGCTTTAATTTTTTGAAAAGCAACCTTCCAAATCTATTTCATTTACAGAAAAAATATTAAAAATGTTTGTTTATCTATTTTCAAGACTTTTTGTCAACCGCTGAAAACCAATAGCTAATACCCATACAAATAAAAATAATATTGGCACAAAATACGGAAAATAGGTAATTTTATTTTGATTTAGTAATAGAAATAAAAGTGAAAAGAAAAAGTAATGTACCAGATAAATTTCAAACGATACCTTCCCAATATTTAGGAAAAAGCTTTCCAGCCATTTAAATGAATGATAGTTGCTTATCCGATAAACCAATACAACAAGCGAAATAAAAGCAAACAGAGCAGGGAAATCATTAAAAAGCCTTCCAGTTTGTCCAAATAATTTATTCAATATTCCCATAAAAGCTAAACCCAAAAACAGTGTAACAACGTATTGCCAGGTTTTTAAATCCAGGAACCACTTTGGTTTTTGACTATTTGCAAGCAAAAATCCAAGAACAAATTCCCAAAAAAAAGCAAGAAAAAAACTATTCCAGGCTCGATCAGAGTTATGCCCGATAAATGTAATAAAGACAATGTAAAATGAAGAAACCAAGACAGCAATGATTGCAAAATTACGATTTCCGGTTTTTTCCTTAATCCACCTTATGATGGGGAAGAAAAGGTAAAATTGAATGATTGTCGAGATAAACCAAAGCTGATAACCAAAACTGATAATTAAATCATTAGAGAACATTTTGTACAGGAAAATATGTGATAACCAAGTCTTTAAACCAGAATCAGGGTAAACTGGAAGTACAAGATTAATTAGAAAAACTATTGTTACGAAAATATAATAAGGCAAAAGAATCTTGATGAATCTCCGCTTGTAAAAAGTAAGTGCCGAAGTTTTACGACCTAAACCAAGTCCAAATCCGCTTAAAAAGAAGAACAAATGAATACCTGTTCCACCAAATGCAATGATTTGTTTAAAAAGCCATCCAAAATCGAATGGTAAACAATAATGGTAAATAATAATCGAAAAAATCGAAAAACCCTTTGCAAAGTCAATAAATGGTATTCTTTCACTCATAGTATTGATTATCTTTTATTTATAAATAAACCATCTTGCCAAAATATGGTACAAGAATTAACTAATTGGAACAAAAATAAATGCCTTTCCTTACATGAAAAATCATTGAATAAAGTTAATAAAAGGTTTAGTTAATAATTTAACTTTGCGAATCTATCAATAACATGTTTGTTTAAAAATTGAAATATTCAATGTTTTCCAGCTTACAAAGCTGTTATTAAAAATTGAATTACAGTCAAAAACTTAATAAAAATGCCAATGCTTACATTAAAAATCATTTTCTGGGTTTTCGTTTTTATCATTTTTTACACCTACCTTGGTTATGGCATTTTGCTGTTTTCTATTCTCAGTCTGAGAAGGTTTTTAGGGTTTGGTAAACCAGCAAGATCAAATGCTTTATATGAACCAGAAGTAACCCTATTCTGCGCAGCATACAATGAAAAGGATTTTGTGGATGCCAAAGTAAAAAATTCAAATTCTCTCGAATATCCAGAGGAAAAAGTTCACCAAATTTGGATAACAGATGGCTCTGATGATGGAACGCCTGATTTATTGGAAAAATACAAGGGTGTGGAGGTTTTTCATGAGCCTGAACGAGCTGGGAAAATTGCCGCCATGAATCGTGGGATGCAGTTTGTAAAAACGCCAATCGTCATTTTTTCTGATGGTAATACTTTGCTTGGCAAAGAATCAATCAGAAGGATTGTCAACCTTTTCAGCAATCCAAAAGTAGGCTGTGTTTCGGGTGAAAAGCGCATTTTTGACAAAGAAAAGGACAATGCTGTGGGCAACGAAGGAATTTACTGGAAATACGAATCAATACTTAAAAAGTGGGATGCCGAGCTTTATTCGGTTGTGGGCGCTGCCGGAGAGTTATTTGCCATACGCACAGCGCTATACCAACATGTTGAAGCTGATACATTGCTTGATGATTTTGTAGTTTCATTGCGGATTGCCCAACAAGGTTACACCATTCAATACGACCCGGAGGCTTACGCTATCGAGAATTCTTCAGAAAATGTTAAGGAAGAATTAAAGCGAAAAATCAGGATTGCAGCAGGCGGTATTCAATCCATAGTCAGGCTCAGGGAACTTTTAAATATTTTCAAATACCGAACACTTTCTTTCCAATACATTTCTCATCGGGTCCTTCGATGGACATTGGCGCCACTTGGACTTTTAATTGCTTTTGTTTCAAATTTCTTCCTGGCATTAAATGTGGGCATTACAAACTTTTCATCCATTTATTCGTTGATTTTTTGGGCGCAAATAGCTTTTTATCTGGCTGCTTTTGCAGGATGGTTTTTCGAAAATCGAAAAATTAAAGTGAAATTATTCTTCATCCCCTATTATTTTTTCATCATGAATTTGGCTGTCTATCTTGGTTTTGTAAGGTATCTCAAGGGAAGCCAGTCGGTAAAATGGGAAAGAGCCAAAAGAGGATCCTGAACGAATCCCCTCTTGGCTCTTTCAAATAACTTTTCTTCAAAACTATTTTACAATATCTTGTAATTCTACTTCAAAAATTAAAGGAGAAAATGGTGGAATACGTTGTCCTGAGCCACGTTCGCCATAAGCCAGATTTGACGGAATTATCAAAGTAGCTTTTCCTCCAACATTCATCATGGCAATTCCTTCGTCCCAACCTTTTATCACTCTTCCCTCACCTAAAGTAAACTGAAAGGCTTCATTTCGATTTGATGAGGCATCGAAAACGCTGCCATCGAATAATTTTCCGGTGTACCAGACTTTGACTTTATCGCCTGCTTTGGCCTTTTGTCCAGTCCCTTTAACCTGTTCGATGTAATACAAACCCGAAGTTGTAGGCTTTGCAGTGACGCTATTATCCGAAACGTACTTCTTTATTTTAGATACTTCTTCAGAACTTTTGTCCATATTAAATTGTGCTTGATTTTGAATTTTTATCAGGTCAATATCACAAATCAAAGGTGTAAATGGAGGAATAATATTGGCTCTTCCCTTTTCACCAAATGCCAGGTTCGATGGCATAATTAAATGAGCCGTACCACCGGCTTTCATCATCCTGATCGCTTGATTCATTCCTTCGGTATCGAATGGCTTTCCAAGTTCAAAAACAACAGGCTCACCTGCTTCCTTTGACGAAAATATTTTGGTTCCATTTAATAGAGAAATTGCAAAATGAATAGTTACCAAATCACCATCTTTGGCTAAAGGACCAGCTCCATCGGTAAGGCTTTCGAAATATAGACCAGATTCGGTTGGTTTTGTTGTAATGTTATTGCTTGCCAGAAAATTATTCAAAGTGCTTTGCTCGTCCTTTTGAAGGGCATCCAATTGCTCCTGATATTCTAACATTGCTTCTTCCTGGGTTTGAATTTTTTGAAGTTTGACATTAAAGGTCAGATCACCAACTCCTTTAACAAATGCCGGAACTTCTTTTGCCTGAACAGTTTTTAGGTAAAATGAATCAGCATTTACCATAAAAGAAGCGCTATCTCCCAAACGCATTAAAGCGAGTCCTTCAAAAATGTCGCCCGGATAAACTGATTCGCTCATGGGTAGGGTTATTAAACCATCCTTGGTTTCGCCAGTATTAAAAAAGACTGTATCCTTGGTGCCGTATGTCATTTTTAAACCTAGGAGTTTACCTTTTTCGGGAACTAAACCTGTATCACTTTTTACATGAAATTTGTACGGCAAACCATTTTTGGTGGTTTTAAAACCAGGGTATTTTCCGGTGTTGCAAGCAGAGAAAATGGCAATGCTAAGTGCAAGAATTAATAAAATATTTATGCTATGGTTTTTCATTTGTAATATTGTAATTTCGTGTTATTTCTCTACGTCAACCAACTCAACCTCAAATGCCAGTGGAGTATAAGCCTTGATAGGCCCACGATCCTGATCTCCATATGCAATTTTTGAAGGAATGATCAAGCGGGCTTTTCCTCCGACTTTCATCATCGAAATTCCTTCGTCCCAACCTGGAATAACTGAGCCAGTTCCAAGAGGAAACTCTAAAGGTTCATTGCGATCGTAAGATGAATCGAACTTTTCACCATTTAAAAATGTTCCGGTATAATGAACCTTTACCTTTTTACCTGCAACAGGCTGAGATCCGGTTCCTTCTGAGACTAAAATGTAATAAAGACCACTTGAAGTTGGCTGAACAGTAATACTATTGTCGGTCAAATACTTGGTAATTTCTAATTGTTCGTTGTTTTTTCGCTCTTCCATTTGGAGCCTGCTGGCCTTTTGCATATCATTTTCGGGTTTAATTTCGATAACCTTTACGTCAAAAAAGAGTTCTTTTTCATTAGCAAATTCAGCTGGAACATCAGGATAACCCATCATTTGCACAAAAAATATTTTGGTATCCATAGCAAAAGTTGCGCTGTCGCCGTTGTGCATCATCAAAATACCTTCCATCAAATCGCCTTCAAATTTTGGAGCAACCTGAAAAGGAATTTTGTTGTTTCCACCCTTAAAAAGTACGCTGTCCTGAGTACGGTAGTTCATATAAACAGTAACAATATCGTACAAATTTACCTTTTCTGAATTTTCATTTTTCACATAAAATTTGTATTTCAATCCACTCTCGGTAGTTTTAAAACTAACTTCCTTGGTGTTACAGCCAAAAGCAATCACAATCAAAATTGCAAAAGCCAGAACGTTCTTAAATGTAAAAACTAAATTTCTTTTCATTTTAAATAATTTAAATTCAATAAGTTATAGTTAATAAAATATGCTAAATAAGATTTTTGAATTTTATCATCCCTTAGCCAAAAATTAGGCGCGAAAGTAGCATAAATTTTCACCTCATCGTTTAAATGTATCGAAATTATTGGTGTTCAACGCGTTTCAATTTGGGTTTTTTATCTTCTGACAAATTGCATTTATTGGCAGAAAATTCGAAATAAAATGATGATTTTTATTAAAGTACTGTGAGAGTTAAATGAAAGATTCAATGCTTAAAAACCAATTAGAAACGGTACAAAGATATTTTTAAATGGTGTTTTCCTTAGAAATGATATAGTTCAGGTTTTGTTTGAATTTGGGAAGAATTTCTTTGAATTTGTTAATTGTCGCTTCCATCGAAAGATAGGAATTTCCACCAGCAGCATTGGCATGGCCACCGCCTTCGAAATATTCTTTCGCAATTTGATTTACTGCAAACTTTCCTTTGGACCTGAAAGAAATCCTTATCAGATTTTCCTTTTCAGTCAATAAAAGTGACAGGTTAATTTCTTTAATGGATAATGGGTAGTTTACCAAACCCTCACTATCACCAATTTGATAATTAAAGTTATCTAAATCCTGTTTTGTCAACCAAATGATGGCACAATGAAATTCGGGCAAAACAAGCATTTTCTGGCTTAAAGCAAATCCCAAAAGCCTTATTCTGCTTTCCGAAAAATTATCATAAATAAGTCGGTGAAGATTTTCGGCATCAATTCCTTTCTCGATAAGCATAGCCATTATTTGATAGGTAATGGCTGAATTACAAGAGAAGCTAAATGAGCCAGTATCGGTAATAATTCCAGCATACAAACATTCGGCTGCCTCTTTGTTAATCAGGTGTTTCAGTCCGGTTTGTTCGATAAATTTACAAACTAATTCTGCAGTGGAGGAAGCTGAAGTAAACGAATAAACCAACTGAAATTCATTGAGTTGTGGATTTGGATGATGATCTATCAAAACTTTAAACCCTTCGGCAGCTCTTACCGGTTCTTCCATCTTTCCAATTCGTTTTAATGCATTATAATCGAGGCAAAAAATTACATCAGCTTTTTCGATTAGAAGCTTTGCCCGGCTATTTTTTGCTTCCTCGAAAATGATTATTTTCTCATTGTCTGACATCCAACCCAAAAAGTCAGGAAACCTGTTTGGAATAATTACCGAAACCTCAAAACCGCCACCCTTGAGCACATGATAAAGAGCTAGAGCAGAACCAACAGCATCGCCATCGGGATTAAAATGTGTGGTAATAATAATGCTTCCAGAGTTGGATAATAACTCATTATATTTTGTAAAATCAATCGAATTTATCATTTATTGTATTGAATATTAATTATTTAACTAAAGTGAAATGCATGCAAATTTAATCTAAAAAAAGTTAAAAGCTTTATCTGGTTTATTATAATGCTATTTTTGCCCAAAATTCAAAAAATTAAAATAATGAGTAAAAATATTACCTTAACTATGATAAAACCTCTTGCTGTGCAACAAGGTTTTATTGGACCAATTCTTGCAAAAATCAATGAAAATGGTTTTAGAATAGCTGCAATGAAGTTGCTATGGTTAACTGAAAATCAGGCAAAGCAGTTTTACGTAGTGCACAAAGAGAGACCTTTTTATAATGATCTTGTTAAATCAATGTCATCAGGACCAATTGTTGCTGCAGTTTTAGAAAATGAAAATGCTGTGGATGAATATAGAAAACTGATAGGTGCAACAAATCCTGCCAACGCTGATGCAGGAACAATCCGAAAGCTCTATGGCACATCACTCGAAGCAAATGCAGTACATGGTTCTGATAGTGACGAAAATGCAAATATTGAAGCTGAGTTTTTCTTCTCTAAACTTGAGAGCTTTTAAAACTCAGGGCTATACTCTCTAAAGGTACGATCCTCATAAAAAACCACGATTTTTTCTATTTTATTGTGGTATATTTTATGAGGTTCTTTTTTTCCCTTCTCATTGAAATCATCTCTAATTTCGTCAATTAGCTCCTTATCAACTATTTCTACTTTATTTTCATCCGACATTCCAATTTTATCCAAATTATTCTCGATTAAAATCTCCTCTCCGCGGGCAGAAAAATTGCTATTTTCAACAAGCTTTTCAAATTCGAGTTTCTGTTGTTTTGTACTTCCTTGATTTTTTCCATTCTTTTCTTCCGCAGCAACACTTGATAAACCATAATCTTTCGTCATTGTTCCCTGGCCATTCAACAGCCATTCCGAGCGAACCTCAGGAAATTTTTTTAAAATCTTCATTACCAAATCAAGACTTGGTTTGTTGCGTCCCGACATGATATGAGAGATATTCGAGGGTTGAACCCCAATTTTATCGGCAAATTCTGCACCAGTAAAATTTTTCGTTTTCAGGAGTAAAAAAATCCTGTCTTGAATTTCATTCATATTTACAACTGTATTTTGATAAACATTACAAAAGTACATCTAAAATGGTTTACATTTGTACTTTTTTATAATTTACATTTGTAATGTAACATGACTTTTGTATTAATTAACTTCTATTCCTAATTAAACTTTATATTTAATTGTATTTCAATTATTTAATGATATTCTTAAACTTGAGTTCGTATTAAATGAAACTTGTAATTTATTTACTTTAATAATTTAGATAAAACTATATTTACATTGTTTTTCAGGTGTTTATTAAATTTAACTATTGCTGATCCCTAATTATTTCGCAATTAACAAAAATAATTAAATTTATTATGGCATGTTTACAAATGTGGTATCTAAACTTGATGTACATTTGTGTATTTTGAATTAATTGATATATGTATTTCATTATCTTTACAAATGTACTTTGCGTTTTAGCAATATCTTTTCTGAGAAATACACCATTGTCCCTTTTGAAAAATTAAATCAATCTT
>CAIYZW010000667.1 GCA_903930725.1 uncultured Bacteroidota bacterium | reverse complement strand
GCAGTACGCGACCTTGCTTACGACGGAACTTATTTCTATGGCGCTGCCGCAGCAACAACGGTTTACGAAATGGACTTTAATACACTTGCACTTATTGGCACAATTACAGCTCCAACTGCAACCCGTGCTATCGCCTATGATGATGCCGAAGACGGATTCTATGGAAACAACTGGTCAACAGCAATTGTTCTTTACGATCGTACAGGCGCTATACTAAATACCATTGCTACTGTCGGTGACGAAAGTTACTACGGATTTGCCTATGATCCGGCAGGTCCATATTTGTGGGGATACAGCCAGAAAGCGTCAACCAGCCTTAACATGCTTTATAAGATGAATCTGCCTGAGGGTACTGTTGCCGAAGAGTTTGATATGCTTTCTATCCTTACCATGCCTACTCCAGGCACCGACATCGCTGGTGGTCTTTACATGCACCCGGATTTGATCCAGGGAACATGGACACTTGGTGGTATCGTTCAGAATATCTGTCTCTGGGGAATCGAAATGGGTACTACAGGACCTCTTCCAACAGTTGACATGGCTGTTACCGGATTTGTTTCTCCGGTTTCAGGACCAGATTTGGAAAATGAGATAGTGACAATTACTGTTAAAAACATTGGAACTGCTACGCAAAGCAATATTCCGGTTTCCTATACTCTCGACGACGGCGCAGCAGTAACCGGTACCGTGGCCGGTCCGGTTTCCCCGGGCGCTGTTACAAATTTCACATTCCCGGGAACGGTAAATCTTGGCACACCAGGACAAACTTATGCATTTGTCGGCTGCACAGCGCTTGCTGGCGACGAAAATCCAGGCAACAACTGCAAAACAGCCCTCGTAACCAACGTTATACCTGTTTATTGCGATGCTTCAACAACAACCAATGATGAATACATTTCAAATGTAACTATGGGTCTGATTAACAACAGCAGCGGCTGGCAAGGTGGCGTTTCCGATTACACAGCCTTCTTTACCGAAATCGAAGCTGGTACATCACAGGATGTTTCTATCACCAATCCCGTCCCATATTCAAGCGATATCGTTTACATTTGGGTGGATTGGAATAAAAACTACGAATTTGAAAATGGTGATGAACTTACCATGCTTACAAACGTTGGTGGCACAGGCGCTTCATTTACAGGTGCGGTTTCTTGCCCGGTTGGACAAACAGGTGGTAATTACAGGATGAGAATCCGTATGACCTACAGTACAGCTCCAACTCCATGTGGAAATGCAAGTTATGGCGAAATCGAAGATTATACAATCGTGGTAACGGCTGGTTGGCTTACCATTTCGCCAACATCAGGAACAGTTCAAGCCGGTGAATCGGCTTCTGTTGATGTTACTTTTGATGCAACCACAGTTGCCAATGGAGTTTACAATGCCGATATTGTTGTTAATTCAAATGCTGCCAATGCACCTCAGGTGATTGTTCCTGTTCAGTTAATTGTTTCCGGAGGCACGCCAAATATCTCGGTTGCTCCCGTTTTACTCGAATTTGGCAATGTTCCGCTCGGTGGAAGCAGCACACAAACCGTCATAGTTTCAAATTCAGGGTTTGGTTTACTTGAGATTTTCGGAACAAGATTTAGTAATTCTGACTTTTCATTTGTAAATGGAGCAACCTATATAAATCCAGGGGCAAGCGAACCATTTGAAATAAAATTTGAGCCATCAGCCAGTGGCACTATTGCAGGGGTGCTAATCATCTCAAGCAACGACCCCGATCAACCCGAGGTAACAATTGATCTTAACGGAACGGCTTATCTTGAAGTTCCTCAGAATCTTTTGGCTAGTGTTGCAGGGTATGATGTAACATTAACCTGGAATTCGCCTTTGGAAAAACAAGCAAGAGGTCTTGTGGGTTATAATGTTTATCGGGATGGTTCCCAGATAAATTTCACAGCCAATACAAATTACTTCGATAATGATGTGTCAGCCGGAAGTCATGAGTATCAGGTTTCGGCCTTGTATTATGAAGGCGAATCGGCATTAACACCCGCAGTGACCATTCTTGCTGGTGAACCAAAAATTTCAGTAACTCCAGCTTCGTTTGAAGAAATCCTTACATCAGGAAATACAGTCACACGTGAAATGACAATAACCAACACTGGCGACCTTCCTTTAACCTTTGATATTAGCACGGGAAGTAAAGGAAATGCAAATACGACTATCGGGAACACTCCCGAAGATTATGAAAGACTTGCGGCAAGAATAGCTGCTGATGGCCTCGGCAATGGTCTTGTGGCGCTTGCACACGGCAAAGCTGGCGGTACTTCCACAAATGTTAGCGATGATGCAACCATCAGGTATGACGACGGTGTTAATTTCGAGGCTATCGGACTGACATCAGGTGGCACATTCCAGGTTGCAGCTTACTGGCCGGCAGCTACTATGGTACAATATGCCGGAATGAAGCTTAATCAGGTTGAATTCTACATTAATAATGTTCCAAATCCATGTATAATCAAAATTTATGGACCTGGTACTTCAACAACCCCCGGTACATTACTTCATTCACAAACTGTAACTACTACCGAAGCAACATGGGGTCTTTATGATCTCTCATCGCAGGTAGATATTACTGGTCAGGATCTTTGGATTGGTTACGAAGTAACGCATGCTGCCGGTTTTTATCCTGCCGGTTGTGATGCTGGTCCTGCTGTTGCCGGTTTTGGAGATATGATTTCTTTAGATGGTGTTTCCTGGGCTCCACTTTCAAGTTATGGACTCAACTATAACTGGAACCTTGTTGGATACCTTATTGATTATTCGTCAACCAATGATGTTGGCGTTCAAACTATTTTATCACCAGTTACCGGACCAAATCTTGGTGATGAAATTGTAACAATCAGGGTTAGGAATTTTGGAACTGCTACACAAAGCAATATTTCTGTTTCCTACACCCTCGACGGTGAAGCAACTGTAACAGGTACTTTGGATGGCCCAATTGTTTCAGGTACATCAGCTGATTTCACATTCCCTGGAACAGTAAATCTAGGTAATCCGGGACAGACCTACATTTTTGTTGGTTGCACAGCATTAGCTGGTGACGAAAATGCAAGCAATAACTGCAAAACTGCAAACATAATCAATGTTCTTCCTACCTATTGTGATGCTACAACCACAACTCAGGACGAATTCATAGCAAATGTAACTATGGGTTCGATTAACAACAGTAGCGGCTGGCAGGGAGGTGTAGCTGATTACACGTCAATTTCAACAACCATCGAAGCTGGTGCATCGCAAGATGTTATTATTACCAATGGAACTCCATGGGCAAGCGATATCGTTTACATTTGGGTGGATTGGAATAAAAACTATG
>CAIYZW010000666.1 GCA_903930725.1 uncultured Bacteroidota bacterium | reverse complement strand
TCAACATTTTTTTCAGCTGAAGTTTCGCCATCGCCAAATGCCCAATACCAGGTTCCTGGCTGGAATTGTGATTTATCAATAAAATGAACCAAAAGCGCGGTGTGATGCGATTGGTGAGCATCAAAGTTGGCTTCGCAGCCATAAACAATTTCTACGATAACCACGGTTTTGGTCTTACTGTCGGTGCAGCCACTTTCGGTGGTAATGGTTAAAGTAACTTCATAACTGCCATAAGCAGCAAAAGTGTAAGTTGGATTTTCTTCGGTTGATGAATTCCCATCTCCAAAATCCCATGCATAAGAAGCAATTGGGCCAAAACCATGTGAAGTCGAATGGAATTCGATTTCCAAAGGATTGGTGCTTTGGTGGTTGTGATGGAACATGAAATCGGCATGACAATTTTGTGGTACCGAATCACAAATTAAGAAGTTCTCGACAGCACCTGCCGGTGTTACATCTCCGGTTTTCCAGACATGATGTCCGGTGCAAGCATCAAAAACGCTAATGTTGTAGGTGTGTTGAAGGCTATCTTCAATTGCAACTGTAATCGAATAGCTGCCATCGTCACCCGATACAGTTGTTTCAAAAATTCCGGTTTGCTCAATGTGCAATTTGGCCATTACACCTGGTGCAGGAACCTGAGCAGCGGTCATCAAAATCTGTCCGCTCACGGTAAAATCGTAAGCCTGCAAGTTTTGAGTCCCAAACAAAATCAGCAATAATGCTAATGAGGTCTGTAATAATCTCTTCATGATAGTAATTAATTAAAATTTAGTTAAACGTATATTTTTTACATCAGTTAGGTGCGAAAATGCAAAATGGTTGCATCTGAAATCCGGAAAAATCAGTGCTGAATAATCAACTTTTGGAAGTTTTTTTCATTGCCGGTGTCTATTTCCAAAAAGTAAAGCCCGTTACTTAAGCCCGAAACATTGAAAATGAAGCTGCTACCGCTAAAAGCATATCTTGCAACGACGCTTTTATCATATTTATAAATGGTGAGGTGATTTCTATTTTGGAAGGCATTTTTTATCTGGAGCCGCACGATATCGCTTGCAGGATTGGGGCTTAAAAGAATCTTTGATTTGGCCAAATCATCAATGGCCGTTAAATCGGGAATTATAGCAGTTTCGGTTTCGTTGAAGATGATGCCGTGACTGCCGGGTTTTGCTTCGGTAAGTTCAACCGAAAAAGCCTGTCCGGTTTTTCCTGCCTTTTCGGGATAAACATTGTAATTCCCGTAAGGAATTTCTGAAAATTCAAACCCGTTTTGCTCGTCAGGAATTTTATAACTCAGCAAGGTGTTCATTTCATCGGTAAGGTAAATAATTACCGGAAAGTCCTGACTTCCTTGTGTTAACACGATTTTTCCGCTTATCGAAGCTTGTCCGTCGAAAAAATCATCAAAATGCAAAAGATTAATTTCGATGCTTTCGGGTAAACTGCTGGTTTCAAAAATCATGGCTTCAGGCCAGTTTGTTTTTTCGCCGGCATAAGTTGGGAAATAATTGGGAATCACAGGAAAAGGAAAATTTAAATCAGGGATAGCCTGTACAAGGTAGTTGCCTGGTTGCAATTCTTCAAACGTAAAACTACCGGTTTCTAATGTTGATTGGTCAAAAATCGTCAATTGGCCGAAAACCTCTTTTTTATAAAGTAAAACATTCCCAAGTTTAAGTGTGTTTGCACCTGCCATTACGCTTCCTGACAGAACAAAAGGTGGCAAAATTTCGAGATTTTGGCTCAATGAATCGCTGCAAAAATCGGTTGTCGAAATTATCAGTTTTATAGCGTAGGAGCCAGGCGCGGTGTATTCGTACTGAGGATTGTTTGCTGTCGAGAATGTCCCATCACCGAAATCCCAACTTGAGCTTAAATTATTCCCGACAGACAGATTAACAAATGAAACCAGCCTGCTTTGCGGATATTCCTGTTCGATTGTAAAAGCGGCCTCGCAAAATACCGGTTCCGTAATTTCGACCGGCTTTTGGATTGAATCGGCACACCCAACAGCAAAAACTGCAAGTTCAATAAAATAAATTCCGGGCTGAGAATAGGTGTGAATGGGATTTTCTTCGATAGAAAAACTTCCATCGCCAAAATCCCAGGCAAAACTATTTATTGCTCCTGATGATTGATTTGTAAAGGAAATTTCGAGGGCTTCGGGGCTTTGGCTCGTAAATGAAAAGTCGGCTTCACAAGGTATTGGTGCAAGTACTTCGATTTGTCTTGTTAACGAATCGGAACATCCAAAGCCAATGGTTTTTAGCATCACATCATAAAACCCTGAAGATGGAAACTCATGTGCTGGCGAGGTTTCCTGAGAAGCAGTACCATCACCGAAATTCCAGAAAAACAATTGGTTTTCGCCAACTGATAAGTTTATAAATTGAATGACCGGTTCCAAAATCGAGTTTTGCTGATAATCGAAATTTGCCTGGCAGGTGGTATCGTGGTTTACATGAAGGGATCGTGTAAAACTATCGTCACAATTGGCATTTGAGACGGTTAAAGTAACATCAAAATCTCCCGGATTTT
The DNA here is from genome assembly GCA_903930725.1 of uncultured Bacteroidota bacterium. Classification (GTDB taxonomy): domain Bacteria; phylum Bacteroidota; class Bacteroidia; order Bacteroidales; family 4484-276; genus CAJATL01. The sequence goes on along the minus strand of CAIYZW010000666.1, from coordinate 12,031 downwards.
CGTAAATATGAAAAGGATTTTGAAGATTGCTCACATTTCCATCACCAAAATCCCAAAGCCAGGTTTCGGCCTGACCAATAGATAAATCTATAAATTCAATTTTCAAATCAGCTGACTGCTGCTGGTAAGTATTAAACAGCGCAAAACATTCCGGTCCTGTCTCAACAATAACTGGCTGGTGCGTATTATTCATGCATCCCTGACCAAAAATGCTGAGTTTAACCTCATATTCTCCCGACTGATTGTATTGATGTATTGGGTTTTGCTCATTTGAAGTCTCTCCATCGTCAAAATCCCAAAACCATTCATCGAAATTTCCCAGCGATTCGTCGTAAAAATTAACCATCAGATTACCTTCCTGGTTCATTTGCTGGTACGAAAACTGAGGCACACATTCTTGTCCAAAATGTGCATGAAGAATATTTTGCCACTGGTCGTTGCAAGTGGCGCCGTTAATACTTAATTTTACATGATAGGTTCCCGGTTGCTCAAACTCATGGGTTGGGTTTTGCTCTGTTGAGTAGGTTTGGTCGTCAAAATCCCAAAACCATTCGGTAATGTTACCCACCGAAACATCAGTAAACTTAAAAGCAAGACTGTCGAGGGCTATTTGCAGGTAGCTAAAGTTTGCATGGCAGGGTCGCATGTAGCAAACTACAAAATTGCAGGTAAGGTAAGGATTATCGAGTACGATTTCCTGTTTGTAGAAATAGATTGAATCGCCGCAATGCCTCGATAATTCAGCCATTACAAAAGGTGAATATGCTGCGGAGACCTCAAAAGTACCAGAATAAAGTCCATGGTTATTTGTTAAAAATGAACCGATATTGGCGCCAAACTGGTCGCGGATTTCTACAATTTCGTCATGAATCGGTGTGCTGTCGTTTTCCTGAAGCACATAACCCGCAATATGATAATTTTCGGCAAAAATCTGCTTGCCCGGTATCATCAGAAATACCATCAGAAAAGCAGCTATTTGTAATTGAATTTTCATTTTAAATCCTGATTTTGAATTTTTTAAAAACACAACGAAACAGTAAATTTAATGCCCATCGAATTTGATTTCATCGAAACATAGTCGTTTTCAATTCCGGTAAAAATTGTCCTTTTAATAAATGGTTCAACTTGTAAGGTGTACCTTTCGGAAAGCTTATAACCCACAGTAACAGCTCCGTAAAAAGCCAGATTAAACCCGGAATCGAACCCAAGGTCGCTGGTTTTTATAACCTCATCTTTTTTGTCAGATAAAATATTTCCGGTTTTTGAAATCAAAAATGAAGGGATCAGACCAACAGCAGCATCGCAAAATAATTTACCCTTAATCAATTGGTATCGTGCAATCAGCGGGATTTCGAGGTATGAAAAAGAGTAGTTGTATTTTGCCGGAACCAACAGCGTGGATGAATCAATTATTATTTTGGCGATCGAATCGGCAACCATGGTCAAAGTTGAGTCAACGCTGGGAATAAAAACCATGTTTCCGGTTGATAAATATTCATCTAAATCCAGATACCACGTGGTATCGTAAAGGTATTCTTCGCGGGTAAAATGTTCCCAGTAATCGGTCGAATCAATTTTGATGATTTCATCCTGATGGTCAAAATCGAATCGCTGCTGCGAAAAGCCCAGGCCAGTTTCGAAACCCCAGTTTTTGCCGTAATATTTCACTCCCGCCGAGAAATCGTATGAAAGTTGTGGTGTGGTGTTTTTATTCAGAAGTTCAATGCTGGTTTTGGAAATTCCGGTTTTGGAGTTAAAGTTAATTTCGGGGATAAAGAGTGAAACGCCGGCATCTAAAAATGTAACACATCCCGCACCAACATCACCTGCCGAAACTCTGGACGAATTGCCCAAATCCCGGTGGGATGGCCGCGCCTTTAATGGTTTGTAATCATTTTTCTGTGCATTTCTTTTTGATCGTTCGAGCTGCACTGTGTTTTCCTTTTCGTGAATTTTATTATAGTTTTTAAAGTATTGTTCAACAGTGCCCCAAAGCGGAATAATCCCGGATTGAGACCCTTTCAAATCATCAACAACTACGTAGCTTTTTTTTTGGATATTCACATTTACCAACTTATTAACTACCACAACATTCTGTCGTTTTTCGATAATGGTTTGGTGGTAAATCGAAGTGTCGGTTCGGGGCGAAAGCTTAAAATAGAAAACGGTGTCGGTCAGGTTTTCCAAAATCACCACTGTATCAGCCCGATAAAGGGTGTCTTTTACAAAAAAAACAAACGGAATTTTCCTGAAGCTTGTCAGGTTTTCTTCGGTCTGGGCGCGTTTTTCAGGCCTGTTTTTTTTACTTCTGCCAGTTTCAATCCGCTCCGGATCAGGTAATTCATCGGCTTTGTTGATTTTGTTAAAGTCGAGATGTGAGCTGTAATTACTTTTAAAAATTATACCTGTCGAATCAACATTTTTACCATCACCCCCAATGTTGAAGGATTTTTTGGCGTAAGCCGAACTATCAGCTTTTTTTTGGGGCAGATCTTCAGTGGACATGATCCCAACCTGGGAAATTGAGTCGAACGAATAAATCGTATCGTAAACATAATGAACCTCATAGATGGTATCGTAAACAAAAATGGTATCGTTTGTGGGATTTAAATCTGACGGAAAAATAGGTTGGGGGGAAACAACTTTAGCCTGGCAAATTGTAACAAATGCAGGAATAAACATTAATGCCATAAAAACTTTGGCAAAACAGGCTTTGATCATTAAAAACCTTTAATTTCAGTACTTTACTGAGTTTATCGCAAATTTAAGTATTAAATGCTGGCTTGAATAAAAAAAATCAGAATTGACGGAAAAAAAATCGCACTCCTCAAAATTGGTGTGCGATTTTAAAAACACTAAAATTACTTTTCATCCGCTCGTTTTATTCTGATTGTATCCTGAATAATGATTGTATTTTTGATTATCACAGGTTTATCGTCAGTTATCGAATCCAGAACTACAGGTTCCGGAATATTCTTTTCATCAATAATGGTGGCCGGAACTCTGGTATTTTCGTTTTTGATGTCAAAGGTAACTTTTGTACCTGTTTCAACTTTAATTAAATCGTTGGACGGAATTGGGTTGCTTGCTTTTTCCTGCAAAGGAATGGCCGGAATAATCACCTCGTTATTCTGATTATTTGCAGGCTGTTCAAATGTTTTTTCAGTTGAGATATTTTCAGTTTTATCGTCTGATGTAAAGTAAAAACCTGCAATAAAAACGGCAACCACCGAAATGGCAATGAGCGTGTATTTGAAACCTGACGAAGTTACAAACTGGGTAAAGGTGGTTTTACCGTTGCCAGTTTTTAAGCCTTCGATAGCCTGTTGGTTTTTTGCATAAAAAGCGTCCCAATCAGGCTTTATGTTGGGGGTAAAATCAGCTAACTCTCTGATTTTATTATCAATATATTTGTTATTATCTTTCATATTCTTCAAATTTTATTGGGTCGAAATCCATTTCAAATCCTGCACTGTTTTCACAGGCTTTTTGGTACAATTTCTTCACTGCCAGTTTACGTCCTCGGTTAAGCTGCGATTTTGATGTTCCTTCGCTGATATTAAGCATTTTGGCAATTTCGTAATGTTTAAATCCATCAACAATGTACAAATTTAAAACCTGCTGGTACCCTTGTGGCAAACTTTGAATAATTTCAATCAACTCTTCTTTGGTAAAATCTCTGTTTTTAATTTTACTTTCTATTGTAATTTCATCAGGTTCAATGTCATCTGCTTCATTCTCTGCAATAGTTTCGATGTCGTCGTGAGCAAATTCTCTTTTTGTTTTTCTTAAATACGTTAATGTATTATTAATTATCACCCGCCTCAGCCAACCTTCAAACGAACCTTTTCCTTCGAACGAACCAATGTCTTTAAAAACTTTCATAAAGCCTTCCTGTACAAGATCTTCGGCATCGGCTTTATTCCTTACGTAGCGCAGACAAACTCCAAACATCGTGGCATAATATCGTTCGTAAAGAATCTTTAGTGCAGATACCTCCGCGTTTTTACAAGCCTTGATGAGTGTTTTTTCGTTCATGCTTTCGACCTAATAGGTGCTGAATGAATAAAATGGTTGCATCTTAACGCAAAATTAAGAAAAAATATCTTTTCCGGAACAAACTATCTCACGGCTGAGAAATTAGTTTCCTTTTATCGTTTCTGGGAAATATTTTGTATTTATTGAGTCATTATCACAATTTATTGATATTGAATTTTATAAACACTTATTTTTGCTGGAAGATTAGGATGAAAGCTTTATTAATTTATAATATTTGCATCGGTTTTAAGATAACTATTTACTTTGTAATGCTTTTACTATGAAACACTTCTTTATCTTATTTTTTCTGTTGGCTCCGTTCTACGTGTTAAATGCTCAGAAAGTATTGGAAAAACATGTAGTGTTTCTTACGGATAAAAACAATTCTCCATACTCATTGAACAATCCGGAGGAATTCCTTTCAGCACGAGCCATTGACCGACGCATCAAGTATAACATTGCCCTCGATGAAAAGGATTTGCCAGTCACACCTTCATACATCAGTCAGATTAGTGCAACAGGAGCAGTTTTTCTCTATCCAATAAAGTGGTTAAATGCGGTTGCCGTCAGTACAGATAGCCCTTTTGTACTCGAGGCAATTTTGGCACTTCCTTTTGTTGATTCTATCAATCTTGCCAGTAAAGGAGGGCAAGATGGTGTAAAAGGCAGTTCGGGAGTTAATAACCTTAATGGGTTAGATGCAATCCCACCTTATAAAATTGGCCAGCCAACAATTCCATTAGGCAATAAATCAACAGGCAGCCTGGATTATGGAAATGCCTGGAATCAGGTTTCGATGATTGGTGTTAATCAATTACACGACCTGGGTTTTACAGGTCAGGGTATGATGGTAGCTGTTCTTGATGCCGGCTTTTGGGATGTGGATCAGGGGGAAGCATTTGCCTATTTGTGGCAACAAAATCTGATTGCCGGAACCCGTGATTTTGCGACACCCGGCGGTAATGTATTTCAAAATCATACACATGGTGAGAGCGTATTGTCAATTATGGGGGCAAATCTTCCGGGTCAGATTATCGGTACAGCTCCCGATGCTGCTTATTGGTTGATTCGTACCGAAGATGGCTGGGGCGGGGAGTATTTACTGGAAGAATATAACTGGGTTGCAGGCGCAGAACTTGCTGACAGTGCCGGCGTGGATATCATCACTTCTTCACTGGGATACACGTTATTCGACAATCCTGCTTATAACCATTCCTATTCCGATCTCGACGGCAACACAACACCAATTGCCCGTGCAGGAGACATTGCAGCCAGCAGGGGTATTCTTGTTTTAAATTGTGCTGGAAATGATGGTGAAAGCCCATGGTTTCATGTTTGCACTCCCGCTGATGGCGATAGCGTTTTGGCCATTGGTGCAGTGAATGAAAGCGGAATTTACCAGGAATTAACCGGAAAGGGGCCAACCGCCGATGGAAGAATTAAACCTGATGTGATGGCTCAAGGATACAACACTGCTATCATTTATGGAAACGGAGTACTAACAGTTGGCACAGGAACTTCGTTTTCAACACCCATTGTTGCCGGTGCATTGGCTTGCCTATGGCAGGCGGTACCCAATGTTTCTGCCGAAAACATAAGCTCAGCATTGAAAGCAAACGCTTCTCAATCCACTTCCCCCGATAATTTCATGGGATGGGGCATTCCCAACATCATGGCAACATACAATGTACTGCTTTATGTTTCATTAGGCAAAGACCTGGAAAACGAATTACCTGTTTTCACCTTGTCACCAAATCCTTTTTCCGGAACAACTTTTCTTACGGCTAACACGCTGATTGAAAGTCCGGTGACAGTGGAGGCTTATGCTTTTGGTGGAAAACAACTTTTTGTTTCAAAATTCGATGCAGGATTAATCACAGATATTGAACTAAATGGTTTTCGACAGCTTCAGGCAGGGCTTTACTTTGTAAAGGTGATTTACAACGGAAAGTATGATGTTTTACATGCTGTAAAGTATTGATTTAGTTAACCTGAATTATTCATAAATTACAAAAAATGAGGGAATTATATTTGGTTTACTCATTGATAATCAATATCTTTTCGGCGTAAGAATCACTGAATAATTCCCATTAGAAAATTTAGCCAAGATAATTCAAGTAGCAATGAAAAAACGGCAGATTTTTTTGACCAACATTGTTCAACCTGTCAGAAATTCAAAGAAAACCCATTGAAGTTCGATTCAGTTTAGCCCAAACATCAAGCGATGGTGGTTTGTTTTTGCTCAAAGAAGTTGAAAATCAGATTGGTATAATTGGCAGACTTGCCTCATGTATTATTGACCCCCGTCATCAGGGACATGTACAACATGATATCAAATCATTACTCAGTCAGCAAATCATTCAAATAGCTGCAGGCTATGAAGATGAATTCCACTGTTTTACTCAAATAAAAACTAATTTATTTTGTCCACATATTTTAATGTGAATTTATCAAAATTGCTAATTTTTTTAATCTATTTATTTAGGCTTTGCTTAATGAATTTTTTTTATTTATTTTCGCCATCAAATGTTAGTTTATTGTAGCTTTATGACTAATCCTGAATTAAGTATAATTATGCCATTGTACAACAACGAAAAGTATGTTGGCGAAGCTATCGGAAGTTTATTGGCACAAAGCTTTGGTGATTTTGAACTGATTGTGGTTAACGATTGTTCAACAGATAGCAGCCTTGAAGTGGTGAAGAATTTTAACGATCCCCGAATTAAGATTTTGAACAATGAGGTTAACGAAGGTATCGTTTATTCAAGAAATAAAGGATTAGAAGTAGCACAGGGAAAATTCATTGCACCTTTTGATTCGGACGATGTAGCGTTGCCAGAAAAGTTTAAGAGGCAAATTGCTTATTTGAAAAAACACCCTGAAATTGGATTACTTGGATCATGGGTGCTACTAATAAACCAGGAGGGCTATACCTTGAAACAACACTGGAAGCTAAACGCCAATCAAAACATGGTGCCATCGCTGATGTTGTTCAAGAACTATTTTACGCATTCGGCTATAATCTTGCGGCGAGATGCTATTCCTAAGGAAGGATACAAATCAGGATTTGACATGGTGGAGGACTATAAATTGTGTTGTGATGTGGCCAGGAAATGGAAGGTGTGGAATTTTCCGCAATACCTTTTAAAATACAGAATTCATCAGACAAGTATCACCAAATCTTATCCTTACAATTTAGCACTTCAGGAGGAAAAGATTTTCCGCATCCTTTTTAATAACCTTGAAATGGATTTGACAAAAGAACAACTGGATTGTCATTTTTTGATCAAAAATGATGTTTTAATTGAGGATTCTGAAATGGTATTGAAGACAGAAGCATTTCTATTGGAAATTCTGAACCATAATCGTAGGCTGAAGGTATATGATCAGGAACAATTACTGGAAGTTGTTTTTAACCGGTGGTTAAAAATCTGCTACAAAGCCCGAAGAAAAATGCTGAAAGCACCTGTTGTATTTTTCGGATCAAGATTATTGAGAAAGTACCTGATAAATTACGGTGAAAGGACATTAAATCAGGTATTTGCATAGGTGTTTTCACTTGAAACAAATCATAAAATACATTTCATTTTATCAGGATTATTGCAGTCAAATACTAATCAAACCCTCCCGAATAATAAGATTGAACCTTTTCGTGCATGTTGTAGTGTGATGACATCACCTCCCCATAAGCACCGATAGTTAAAATGGCAATAATATCACTTCTTTTAGTTAATCGCATTTGCATGAATTTTCTAAAACAGTCGGCACTTTTCGAACTCCTTACCCAATCACGTCATACTATGGTGGTTCATCATGTTGAAATATTTGTAAGATATCCCTGAGAATTGAAAAAAATCGCGTTAATATCAGTGGAATTTTAGTTAATTGTTCGATTTGTCGTCTTTTTTAAAACGAACCGAATGTGCTGATGATCCCATGGTAATCCGGCAGGATTCTCATAAACATACGAAAGTTCGGTTACTTCTGCCAGAAGTTTAAATTTATCCCCCACATCCACTTCATCCATATATCGCCTTTTTATCAAAAAACGGGAGTCTTTAACATAGCAATCCCATTGATGTAACCCCCGATAAAGATTCCTTTGCCCTTCTTTTTCTGATACCTGAATAACAACAAACCCACCCACCTTTGCGGTTTTAATCATTTCATGAATAGTCTTGAAAGCGTCATAAGTATGATCAACTGCATTATTGGAAAATACGATATCAAATTCATTTTCCGGAAAGACCGAAGTTAAGCGTTCACCCTCAGCCTTGCGGATTTCAAAGGGTGGCTTGATTTCATGGTTAAGTAATAGCTCACGATACTCATCGGCCAAAACATCGCAGCACACAATTTCAAGGTCACAAAATTCGCATTGCTTTCCAATATTGGACAGCGGACCGGATCCAACATCCAGGATTCGATTTACCTTAAGTTCAGTGTTGAGATAAACAGCCAGCCAATCTTGAATTTTTGATTTTGGATCCAACCTAAACATAAACGATTTATTGCTTTTATCTTCAAGCCACCTTTCCCAATAAGCCTTTTCATCTGGTAACAACTTTTTCCAAACAGATTGATGCCAATCGGAACGAGATTGTCCTTTCTTCCAAAAAGAAAACATCTTTTCAATGAAGCTGTTTATCGCTTCTGCATAAGTAATACGAGTCCATGGCATGGGTTTACTTAAGATTTTCTTTAAGAATTTTTTCCAAAAATTAAATAACCTGTTTCCAATACTGACTTTTATTAAGACGGGTCGGTTCCCGGGGCTGAAATCGATTTTTGACTCTATCAAATCCACGATTTTATCAACATAATCTTCAAAGTTGTAATCCTCGAATACCAATTTTCTTCCGCTTTTGCCTGCATCAGAAAGCAGAGGTCGGTCATAGATAAGTTTAATTAATTCCTTTGCCAACTCTCCACGTTTATTATACGGAACGGAAAAATTTCCGGTATTTTTAATAATTTCAATTGAACCGGAACAGCCTTCGATACCAATTACAGGTAAAGCAGCAGCAAAAGCTTCTAAAACCACTGTTGGGAATGGGTCTTCACGAGACGAAAGGAAAAACAAATCAGCCATCGCATAATAGGGAAGTACATCTTTAACCTCACCGACGAACCGGATATATTCGCTATTATTGGTGTTGGTGATGTCGCGGGAAAGAAAACGAACATATTCATCACTTGAATTGTGATTTAACTCACCGCCAAGCCAGAAAAAATAAACGGGAATATTATGATTTAAATCAGACAGAACTTGAATTGCAGTATTAATAAATATATCAATTCCTTTGCGGGGGTGGATAAAGCCATTTCCAAGAATTACAAAAGCATCGTCGGGGACATTGTATTTATTTCGGAATTTGATCCTCAGCGACTCATAATCTGCATCCAACATTTCGGCTTTATAAAGCCCCTGTGGGATGACAGAGGTCTTAGCCAGATCGAAAGGATAATCCATAAAATTTTGCTCAATCATAAATTGAACTGGGTAAACAATGTGATCGGAAAGATGGTAAAGATTTTGCAAATATTGGTTATCAAAGATATAGGTGAAATCGTGAATGAAAGTAATGGCCGGTATTTTGCACTTATTGATTTCGCCCATCATGTTGCCACAGCAAGCTGTGTTGATCAGCGCAAAGCCGGGTTTGACCTTTAAACTTTCGATATAGGAATTAACCTGTATGCCTTTTTCTTTTATTGTGTTGTTTTCAACCACCCATGCTTCCCCGAGTTTTTTAAAATCTGCAAGCAATGGTCCTGATTGTAAAGAAAAAGTAATGCATTTGATTCCAAACCTTTCATTTAAATGCCTGGCCACATTACAGATTATTTGAGGAGCTCCTGTTCTGTCGGCTGCATGGGTAATAATTATGGCCAATCCACCCCAAACAACGTGTTTATTTTTATTCATAATTCATCGTCACTAATTTTTAAGATAAAAGTTTATAATGCTGATTGTGAAGATTCTGACAAATGTCTAAAATTTGAGGTGCGGCGATTTCAACCAGATGTCGGTTGAGTAACTTATGTCGGGCAGCAATACCAAGTTCTTCGAGCTTTTGCTTGTTTTCATGTAAAAACATAAGCTTCTCGATGACTATACTTATATTTTCAAATGGCACTGTGTAACCTGCATTGTTTTCAACGAAATCAGGCATTCCACCGGCTTCCTCAAAACAAATAACAGGCAGGCCACATTGTGCTGCTTCAAGGCAGACCAAAGGAAACGGATCTTCTCGTGAAGGTAAATAAAACACATCGCCAGCCAGAAAATATTCCATAACATTTTCCTTAACCCCTAAAAAGGTAATGCAGCCGGTAAGGCCATTGTCCTCCATCTTTTTTGCCAGGCTACTCCAGGAATAGCGGCTGGATGAAACCGGATCAACATCCCAGAGGTTTTTGCCGATCCAATAGAAATGAAAATTTTTCAATCCACGTGTTTTGAGTAATGATGCAGTATCAATAAAAATATCAACACCTTTTCTCCAGCAAACTGTCCCGCACCCAAATACAATTAAACCATCTTCAACAAGCCCTAATTTTTTGCGGCAAATGTTGATAGGGCTATTAAATTCCAATTCCATTCTCTCAATAAATTCATGTACGATTGAGATTTTTTTTGGATTGATATGGTGATTCTTGTGAAGATTAATACTCACCGGGGTTGAGCAGGCTATATATTTACCAGTGTAACGAATCATTTTTTGAATGGTACTTTTACCAACATAAGATTGAATAGATTTTTCGAGTTCATGAATATGAGAAATGTACGGAACATCCAGGAATTTTAGCTCATCATAAATGGCTGCCGAAAGGATTGAATTTCCGTAAATGATATCAGTTTTACCAACGAATCCGGTTAACCATTTTTTCCTTTTTATGATATCAGGATGTTGTTTTAGTAAATCCTTCCAGACAACTGTTTTTGCAAGTTGCTCAAATTGATTAAAAAGCAGTCCTCCGTCAAGTAAAATAAGCTTTATGGTTATTCCTGTGTTCTGATTTATCCATTTGATTAAACTGAGAAGCAAAACCTGCGCACCGGCAAGGTTAGCATCATGTCCGACAAATAAAACTGATCCGCAATTCATGAAATCGCAAGGCACCAAAGTTCTTTTTTTTAATGATTCAGAGGGGTTTAAAAAATTGGCTGGCAACCATCTGAACCCTGCCCTAAAGAATTGCTGGCGCAGTTTGAAGAATAATTGATTTAAAGTGTTAGACATTTTTTATCCTGGGTAAATAGTTTTAGTGTCTTTTTAATTTCCTTTTTAAATTGATAATAAAGTATTCTCTTATAATATTTTATCATGCTCAGATAGCTCAACAATTTGTAATTTAATGGAAAATATTTCGAATTTCGAATAAGCGAATGAACCAATGCTTTTCTGACCTTAACAAAATTCTCATCCAATAAACAGGTATTATTGCCATGTACCCTGTAAGCGCTTACTTTTTCGTCTAAAAACCCAATTTGATTTAAAGAAGACATGCGAAGGTAAAAATCGAGATCCTCGACAAGATAATGTGGGTTATATTTAAAACTATCGTAAACTTTCTTTTTTACCATTAATGTTCCGCCAGGAACTGACCAATTGGAAATTATTTCTTTTTTGAGTGATTCATCAGCGTAAAGTTTCCTTTTATCAGCATTATAGAATCCAGTCAGGCCACTTTCAGTTATCAACCTGTTTTCTCCATCAACAACAATACAATCAGCAAATACAGCTGATTTATCGGTATTACGACATAAATACAAATATCTTTTAATGATCCCATCCTGTAGCAAATAATCGTCGCTATGAATAAAAACAAGATATTCTCCCGAGCATAAATTTATAAGGTCATTAAGTGTGCTGGTAACACCCTTGTTATTTCTGGATTCAAAGATTATTTTAAAATGATTTTTATGCTCTTCTATCCATTTTTCCAGTATCTTTCCTGTATTATCCGTTGATCCATCATCAATAAT
>CAIYZW010000665.1 GCA_903930725.1 uncultured Bacteroidota bacterium | reverse complement strand
TGAACGAAAAACTCACCGAGCCAAAATCGTTGGTTTGAAGCCTGAAAGAAGAGATTTTCTGACTGTTCACATCATAAAAATCCACCATGGTCGAAAAGCCAGGTTTAATTTCAAATTTTTCGCCGGTTTTTTCGAGTACGATGGCTTTAAAATAAACCGTTTGCCCGGGTCGGTAGATGCTTCTGTCGGTAAAAAAGAAGGTCTTTAGCTGTGGTTTTTCTTCCGGTGAATTATATCTGCCCACATAAAAGCGGTTTTCGGTGACCAAACGGTCGCTGCCCGAAATAAACTCGATATTTAAAGATTTGGATGAATTGGCGGCACCTTCGGCAGGAATGCGGAACATACCATTTTCATCCGAAACAAATGATTTGTAAAGATTGGTCGAATAATTCCGGTTGCGATAATCGTAATCACGGGAGTACGCATTGATTTTTACGTTGCTTACCGGAGTTCCTTTTTCGCGATGAAGCACATAAAACTGGTATCCGCCATCGTCGTTTCGCTGACTGATGAAACTGAGGTTGGTGCACCAGAAATCTGCCCAGGCCACTTCGAGGTCTTTACCCGAAAAAGCCTGCCTGTTTGCGGCAAGTACAATGTAAAATCCTTCGGTAAGCGTTGGTATTACAACCTCGGCCGAATGTTGCTGGAAATCGCCCTCATCAGGCACCGCAACCTGCCATTCTTTAAAAGGTGTTTCTTTAATCAACGATTCCAGCGTTTCGCGGGTATCGCCTGACCAGACCATTTTTTGGTATTTGTCGTAATCGAGTTTTAAAACCCTGAAATATAATTTATCAAAATTTTTCCAGCTTGCCTTTAAAAGCGACTGTTTCCCAGGGATAACTTCTTGTTCGGCAGTAAGTCCGATGGAAGGTTTATGAATGGTTTCAAGCAAAATCCCGCAATTTTTTGCACCATCAGAATCTGGGAAGGTGGTCATGGCTTTTTCGCAATAGCCGGCTGCTTTTTTTAAATCCCAGCGATATTTTTCTGGAAACTGTGGATTGAATTTGCTGCCTTGTTCGTGATAAAATGTGGCAATTTTAAAGGATATCGCCGTTGAATGCGGCGAAGTTTTGAATTTTTCCTCCAGATCAGTCAAGGCAACGATATAAAGGCTATCCTTATTTTCGATGGCTGAATTGTCGTAAACAAAACCAAGGCGGCTCAAATCGGCGTCAATCAAAGCTTGTGAGTCGTTATCCTGTAAATGGAAACCGATTAATTTTTGAAGGATGAGGGTTGCAAAATATTCGTTGGATAAAACGGCCTCGTTGGGCAGCGGAATGTTGGCAAATTTTTGGGCAGTGCCGAAAAATTCAGAGTTCTTAATTTTGAATTGATTTGCGGCTTTGGTGAGACCGGACTCATCGTTACGGAAAAATTCAAAAGCCCGGTAAGCTAAGAAATCGAAAAGTGTTGGCCTGAATAATTTTGAATCTTTTTCTTCGAGAAGAATGGGGCTAAAAGCTTCGAGCCTTGTTTTTTGCAATTCATCGGCATTTTCGAGGGAGGCCAGGTAGCATTTATTCGCCTCCGACAGGATTTTATCCACATTCCAGGTTTTGATGTCGTCGAGGCTGGCATTTACGCTGGTTCTTTCGAGAATTTTATACCGGTTGCTTTGATAATAGCCCGTG
>CAIYZW010000664.1 GCA_903930725.1 uncultured Bacteroidota bacterium | reverse complement strand
TACCAACCAGGTAGAGGAAGAAAAAGAAAAAAACGAATTGATTGCAACCGGAAACGAAATAAAAGCAAAAATTACCATCCGGCTCCATGCGCATGCGCAACTTTTACGGGCAGGTGCTGCTTTTTTTGCCGCTAAGGATACCGTTACACGCAGCGAATGGAAAGCCTTTATCGAAGGTGCAAGAATCGAAAAGAATTTACCGGGCATTCAGGGTCTGGGGTTTTCGTTGGTTGTGCCTAAAAACCAATTGCAACAGCATATTCAGCGCATCCGCAGCGAAGGATTTCCTGATTATACTATAAAACCTTCGGGCGACAGGCCCGTTTACAGCTCCATTATTTATCTTGAACCATTTTCAGGCCGGAATCTCCGGGCATTTGGTTATGATATGTTAACCGAGCCAACACGCATGAAAGCGATGGAGACAGCCCGCGATAATGATGTGGCCATGCTTTCGGGAAAAGTAACCCTTGTACAGGAAACCAATAAAAATGTTCAAACAGGCACTTTAATGTACGTTCCGGTTTATCGGAATGGCATACCTGCCAACACAACCGAACAACGCCGGGCAGCCATTATTGGCTGGGTTTACAGCCCTTACCGGATGTACGATTTAATGGAAGGTATTTTAGGCCATCGGGATTTATACCAGCAGGCCAGAATTCATTTACAGGTTTACGACAGTATCGTTTCGGCCAATGCATTATTGTACGACAGCGAGATAACCGATACCCTGCAACACGCCGACATTCCGGGCCAAATAGTTAATTTGCCTATTGATTTTAACGGGCAAATGTGGATATTATCTTTTTCTAAATCAATGGAGCAATCTGCGATAAGCGGAAAAGTTTTAATCATCCTCGCAAGCGGTATTTTAATTAGTTTACTATTGTTTGCCTTGTCGTTATCGTTGTTTAACACCTATTCACAGGCAAAGCACAAAGCAGTAAAACTAACGTCGGAGATCAAAGTAAGCGAAGAACGCTTCGGGATTTTACTCAACTCAACAGCCGAAGGCATTTACGGAATCAATCCTGAGGGCAATTGCACCTTCTCCAATCAGGCATGCCTGCAACTATTAGGTTACGAAAACGCCGCGCAGTTGCTAGGCCGGAATATGCACCGGCTCATTCATCATCACCTTTCCGATGGCAGCATTTTGGATGAATCAAATTGCCTGATTCATGCGTCATTCAAGCAGGGCGAAAAAGCATATTCGGCAAATGAAGTTTTCTGGCGGGCCGACGGCAGCAGCTTCCCTGTCGAATATTGGTCGAATCCGGTATTTATCAATGGTAAAGTTGAAGGCTCGGTTGTTACTTTTTTTGATATCACCAGGCGCAAACAGGCCGAAGAAGAAATTTTAAAAGCAAAAAACGAAGCTGTAAAAGCCAATTATGCCAAAACCGAATTCCTGTCGCGCATGAGCCACGAACTGCGAACTCCCTTGAATTCGATTCTTGGCTTTGCCCAATTGATGGAAATGGGCGAACTAAACCCAAAGCAAAAAATAGG
>CAIYZW010000663.1 GCA_903930725.1 uncultured Bacteroidota bacterium | reverse complement strand
CTGTGCTTACAACCGATCCTCAGGAATTTGGAGACCTTGCTGCAGGCGCGCTTGGAACTGCAAGTTATCAGGTTACAGCAGCAGCAAATACTCCTCCAGGCCATGTATCGCTGCTTACATTAAATTTAGTTGCCGATTTCGGTATCAGCCAGCAGGATGTAATGGAAATTTCATTTGCTGATTATTGTGAAGCTTCAACCTCAACTGAAGATGAGTATATCTCGAAAGTAGTTATGGGCTCCATCAATAACAGCAGTGGCTGGCAAGGTGGTGTTGCTAATTATACCAATTTCACCACAAACCTGCAACCTGGTGTAGCCGAACCAATAACTATCACAAATGGAACTCCCTGGGCAAGTGACCTTGTTACAGTTTGGGTTGACTGGAACCAAAACAAAGAATTTGGCGATGCTAACGAATCAACAACATTAACCAATGTTGGAGGTGCTGGTTCATCATTTACCGGAAGTATTACTGCTCCTGCAAATCAGCAGGGCGGACAATACCGGATGAGAATCAGAATGACTTATAGCACCGCACCAGCACCTTGCGGCGATGCAACCTACGGCGAAATTGAAGATTATGTTGTTATTATTCCCTCAAGCCTCACAGCAAACTTTATTGCCAATGTAACTACTGTATGTGAAGCTGGTGAAGTACAATTTACCGAGAATTCGACCGGAGGAGCAAATGCCTGGTTATGGCAATTCCCCGGTGGTACACCAGAAACCTCAACTTTACAAAATCCGCTCGTGGTTTATAATATTTCAGGGGTTTATGATGTAACCCTGCAGGTTACAAATGGTGTAAATACCAATTCGGTAACCAAAACGGCTTACATCTCAGTTAATCCAACTCCACTTACTCCAACCATTACCCAAATGGGCGATAATCTTGTTTCGGATGTTGCAACCGGAAATCAATGGTACGACGAAAACGGGATAATTAATGGAGCTACAGGTCAGATTTACAGCCCGGCACAAACCGGAAACTATTATTCGATTGTAAGCCAGTTTGGATGCTCATCAGCACCATCAAATGTGGTTTTCTTCCAGCCAACCAACATTCAGGAAGTTGACCCGGAAGGAACTTTCAAAGTGTATCCTTTGCCAGCAAACGACTTTATTATTGTTGATTATGTTATGAAGGATACAAAAGAAGTTACCTTGTCAATTTACAATGCTTTCGGACAAGAACTGCATAATATCAATCAGACTCAAATAAACCGCACCGGTGTTTATTCGTCAAGGTTTGATGTAAGTAATCTTCCCGCAGGTTTATATTACGTCAAAATTGAAGGTGAAGACTACAGCGCTACAAGAAAAGTGATTTTAAGTAAATAAATAAATGAAGACAAAGCCAGATGATTCTGGCTTTGTCTTTTTCCTTTAAGTTGTATTTTATATCAAATCAAACATCTAATTTAAATTTAAACTTTATGAAAAGACTGTTATTAAGTATTTTTCTTCTTGTTGGATTCATCAGTTTACAAGCAAAAAATGGTTATGAAGTAAAGTATGAGAAGTTATCAGGCTCAACTTCTCAAATCCAATTTACACTCGGAAATTTTGACCTGAGACCGGTAAATCTGAGTAATACTGATTTTACCAAAATTGTCTTTGGTGGAAGTGTAAAAACAAAGGATCTGGGCTTTGCCGAATTACCATATATTCACGCCACTGTTCAACTTGGTGCTTTGCAAAATGTAAGTCTCCAGGTTACCGGCAGTGAGTTTACTGATTATCAGCTCGATTTTCCGCTTGTTCCTTCAAGAGGAGTAATCTACAGGAATCAGGATCCCTCTCAGGTTCCTTACACCATCGCTCGTCAATCGGTTGTTAACCAGTTCTATCCTGGCGATCTTACAAAAATTTCTGATCCTTTCATCGTTAAAGACGTGAGAGGAACAACAGTTTATGTTTACCCTTTCCAATACAATGCTGCAACCCAAAGTTTAAGGGTGTATTCCAGCGTTACTGTTCAACTCACCGAAAATAACACTGCTCCAATAAATCCTTTGATGGTGACTTCGCCTAAAGTTTACCGCGAAATGGAAGGTTTGTACAAATCGGTATTTGTGAACTACCAAAGCCCCGCTATCGACCTTACAATGGGCGAAGCTGGTGATATTCTTGTAATTACAACTTCGAGGGATGAAGTAGCCATCCAACCATACATTGATTGGAAAAAAGCTAAAGGCTTTAACGTTTTCAAACAGGTTGTTACAGCAGGAACCAATGTAAAAAGCCTAATTCAGGCACAATACGCTGCAAACAACGATATTTTGTACGTTCAGCTTGTTGGCGACTGGGCCGATATTAAATGCGACTTAGGTGGCGGCGCAAACGCTCCGATGGATCCGATGCTTGGTTGTGTTGTAGGTTCCGATAATTTCCCGGATATTGCCATCGGCCGTTTTTCGGCAGCTTCGGCAACCGATGTTACAACCCAGGTAAATAAAGTTATCAATTACGAAAAGAGCCCAACAGCTGGTGCAGCCTGGTATTCAAAAGCCATTGGCGTTGCAAGTAACCAGGGACCTGGCGATGATAATGAACTTGATTATGAACAAATCAATGTTATTTACAATAGCAAACTCGATCCTTATACTTATGATGGATTTAGTACTGCTTACGACCCGAGCGGAACTGCCGCCCAGGTAAAATCGTACATCGAAACCGGTGCCAGCATCATCAACTATTGCGGACACGGTTCAAAAACTTCATGGGGATCAACCGGATTTAGTAACACCAATGTTAACACACTGGTTAATGGCGATAAATTGCCTGTTATTTTTTCGGTAGCCTGTGTTAATGGTGAGTTTCATACAAACGGTGATTGCTTTGCCGAAGCCTGGTTGAAGAAAGTAAACGGCGGCGCTGTAATGACACTTATGGCAACCATCAACCAATCATGGGATCCGCCTATGCGCGGCCAGGATTATTTTAACGATATGCTCGTTGGTGGATACAACTACACAACCGGCGCCGGAAACGGTATCAACACTACCGAAGGCCGCACAATCATTGGCTCGATGGTAGTAAATGGTTTTGTTTTGATGTACACCGAATCAAGTGCTTCAGATGACCTTCAGACCGTACAAACATGGACAACTTTTGGTGATCCTTCGATGCAGGTAAGAACTGTTGCACCGGCTGACCTGACAATGTCGAGCAATATTATGTTGGTTGGAACTCCTTTCACAACAACAATTTCTGCCAATGGTGTGCCTTTTGAAGGCGCAATGGTTTGTCTTTCGCAAAATGATGTTTACTCGATGGCATACTCCGATGCAAGCGGTAATGTTACCATCGAAAATAACTTCTTACCTGGTGATGTTCAGATTGTTGTAACCGGTCAGAATACCGAAACTATTTTTGAAACCATTCAATGTATCCCACCATCAGGGGCTTATGTTGTTTTTGATAATGTTGCCGTAAACGATGCCAACGGATTGTTGGATTATGGCGAAACTGCAAATCTAAATTTAGGAATTAAAAATGTTGGCGTTTCAAATGCGACCAACGTTATTGTAACCATTTCATCAACAGATGAATTTATTACCATCACCGATGCTACCGAAAATTTTGGAACCATCATGCCAAATGAAGTAAAAACCTTAACCGATGCCTTTGCTGTTGAAGTTGCCGGAAATGTTCCCGATGGTCACGGAATTTTATTTACTGTTGTAGCTGTTGGCGAACAAACATGGGAGAGCACTTTCTCCCTTGTGGCTCATGCCGGCGCACTGCAATTTGGCTCATTCCAGATTTCCGACCCAACAGGAAATAATAATGGTTTCCTCGATCCGGGCGAAACCGTAACGATGACTGTAAATGTTGCAAACAATGGTTCTGCTGATGTTTATAATGTGATGGGACTTCTCACCAGTACCGATCCTTATGTTTCTGTTTTAACCACCGATCCTCAGGCGTATGGTAATCTTACACCAGGACAATCAGGTGCTGCAAGTTTCTCGGTAACAGCTGCTGCAAATACACCGTTTGGCTATACAGCCGAGCTTACCATCAATCTGACAGCCGATATGGGCATTACCCAGCAGGATGTGATGGAAATTTCTTTTGCCGATTACTGCGATGCTTCAACAACAACCGAAGACGAATATATTTCGAAGGTTGTTTGTGGAACAATCAGTAATAGCAGTGGATGGCAAGGTGGTGTGGCAAATTATACCAACATCAGCACAACCCTCGAACCAGGCGTTGCAATGCCTATCACCATCACCAATGGAACTCCATGGGCAAGCGACATGGTTACTGTTTGGATTGACTGGAACCTTAATAAAGAATTCACCGGAGCTAACGAAACCTACGTTCTTACAAACGTTGGCGGAAGCGGTTCTTCTTTTACAGGAAATATTACAGCACCTGCAAACCAGGCTGGCGGACAATACCGGATGAGAATCCGTATGACCTACAGCACTGCTCCAACACCTTGTGGAAGCGCTAGCTACGGCGAAATTGAAGACTATGTCGTAAGTATTGGTTTGAGCGTTAACGCCAACTTTACGGCTAACGTTACTTCACTTTGTGAAGCTAATCAGGTTCAGTTTACCGACAATTCGACAGGTGGAGCTACTTCATGGCTCTGGACTTTCCAGGGTGGAACACCAGCAACATCAACCGAACAAAACCCATTAGTTACTTACAACACAGCCGGAAATTATGATGTTACGCTCCAGGTTTCAAATGGTGGCACTTCAAATTCGATTACAAAGCCCGCCTACATCGAAGTAATGACTGCACCGGCTCAGGCTGGTCCTATTGCTGGTGACAACATCG
Source organism: uncultured Bacteroidota bacterium (assembly GCA_903930725.1). Taxonomy (GTDB): domain Bacteria; phylum Bacteroidota; class Bacteroidia; order Bacteroidales; family 4484-276; genus CAJATL01. Next base: position 6,776 of record CAIYZW010000663.1, on the reverse strand, counting down.
TTGGAATTGGCGAAACCGAAAATTATAATGTACCTGCACTCGACGAATGTAATCTTTACGACTGGACACTTACACCAGAAGAAGCCGGAACAATGGTTATTAACATGAATTCTGTTGATATCACCTGGAGCCTGACCTTTACAGGTACTGCAACATTAAAGGTTTGTGGTGGTAACAATTGTGGAATGGGACCTTACTCAGCTGGTTTTGATGTGGAAGTTTCCGATTATACCGGAATCAACACTGTAAATGGTGCAGCTATCGAAATTTATCCTAACCCGAACAATGGACAGTTCAACCTGACCTTGAATTCGGCAGGAACAACCACTTATGAATTGAAACTTGTTAACGCGCTTGGCATGATCATTTTTGATAAAATGGTTGAAGTTAACGGCGTTTACAACGAAATCATCAATCCCGGAACTATGGCCGAAGGCATTTATTACCTTTCGGTGAAAAATGATGCAAATTTCATGATCAGGAAAGTTGTAGTTCAGAAATAGATTTTCGATTAATATTAAAAAAAGCCGGTATTTCAAAATGCCGGCTTTTTTTTATAATCAATCATAAACATCCAAAACTTGGAAAACACCGGTTACAAAGAAATCGAACTTAAGCTCCCCACCGATTACAGCGAGCACGATCTTAAAAAAAAGATCGAAAAGCAACTTCATGTTGGTAAGTTCAGTTATGAGATTCTTAAAAAAAGCCTTGATGCACGTTTTAAGCCTTCAGTTTTCTGGCTGTTAAAAATCAGGGTTTTATCGAAAGAATTTAAAGGCTCCACCTTTAGTGGCGACCCTCATCTCGAAATTCCTTATCAAAAACGAAATAAAAATGTGGTGGTGGTTGGAAGTGGTCCCGCCGGTTTTTTTGCCGCATTTGTGCTGGTAAAAGCAGGATTTGGCGTAACACTGATCGAAAAAGGACCTCAGGTTAACAGGCGTTTTAAAGATATTGTGGAATTTGAGCATGGCGGAGCATTTAAAAATTCGTCAAACTATTGCCACGGCGAAGGCGGTGCGGGCACTTTTTCGGATGGGAAACTTACTTCACGCACCAAAAATATTGTCCTCGAAAAGAATTTTGTCTTCGACAGCTTTGTAAATGCCGGTGCTCCGGAAGAAATAAAATACCTCGCCATGCCACACATCGGCAGCGATAACCTCAGATTTGTCATCCCAAACCTTCGCAAAAAATTTGAATCCCTGGGCGGTAAATCGTTTTTCGATACAAAAGTCACCGATCTTAAAATCCTTAAAAACGGACAGGTTGAAGTTAATACCGAAAGTCAGGATTTAGTTTGCGATTATCTGGTTTTTGCTCCCGGACACTCATCGTACGACACTTACAGGATGCTTCATAAAAGAGGCGTAATTTTCAGAAACAAGCCTTTTGCCATCGGTGTAAGGGTTGAACACCCGCAGGAATTGATCAACAGGACGCAGTGGTTTAGTCCGAAGCTACCCGGTGTAAAAGCTGCCGAGTATAAACTAACTTATCAGGCCTCCAACAGCCTCCCGGTTTATTCGTTTTGTATGTGCCCCGGCGGAAAAGTAGTTCCTTCGGCGGCGGAGGCGGGTCAAAGCATCGTAAATGGTGTGTCTGACTATTCGCGTAATTCCCCTTTTGCCAATTCGGCCAATGTGGTTGGTGTTGATTTAAATAAAGTTCTCAAAATGGAAGCCGGATTTGAAGAATCGCTTCAATGGGTTGAGAATCTGGAACAAAAAGTTTTTAATCTCGACCATAGTTTCAGGATTCCGACCTGCACCATTCAGGATTTTATTGATGGTAAAACATCTTCCCTGATTCCCGAAAACAGCTATCCACTTGGCGTTTTTCCTTATGATTTTTCACAGCTTTTCCCCGCCGAAATTATCGTAGCCCTTAAAGAGGGTTTTTTGGATTTTTCGCGTAAGATAAGAGGTTATGAAACCGGCGTAATGCTTGGCCTTGAAAGCAAAACTTCATCACCAGTGCAGGTAGTTCGTGATGAACACAGGCGCTGCGAAGGTTTTGAAAATATTTTCATCATCGGTGAAGGTGGCGGATACGCCGGCGGCATTGTAAGTTCGGCGGTTGATGGCGTAAAATTAGGGATGGACATTGCGAATATTCATTGAGCGGGAATTAGCTGTCGAAGAACAATTAGTAAATTTGATAATGTTGCCTCTACGAGGCTGATTTTATTTTGCCCATTTATTCTGCCATAATTTCGTCTCTACGTGACTTTCTATTACAAAAATTTCTTGTTTCTCTAAAGCTACCCCCCAGGTTTTGAAACTAATTCAATATTCTTTCAGGTGATGGTTAACATTGTTTTTCGACAGTCTCCAAATATCAAATTTTTGGGACAGGTTGGTTGGTGCACTAAACACAACACAAAATTCTATGCTTTTTTACCAAATCTGATTGATATTGTAATGTTTAAAGTGGCTATCCCTGCTGACAATTGGCATTTTTTCGATTATAGCTTGTGAAATAATTAATCTGTCAAATGGGTCTTTATGGTGGAATGGCATCGAAATCAATTCTTTGGTATGTTCAAAACGTATCGGAATTAATTCGAATGAATTATCCCAGATTAAAGAGCTCAACTTATCGAACGGAATTTTCATCTCTAGTTTTTGGATGCTCAGTTTAATGGCTACTTCCCAAATTGAAGCAATACTGATAAAACAAGTATTACCCTCTTTTATGATAGTATCATGTGCTGTCTGGCTTAATTCGTCAGAACCTTCAAAAAACCAGATCATTGTATGTGTATCTAACAACACATTCATGGCATGTATTCTTTAAAATCGTCTAATGGCTCATCAAAATCGGAGGCCAAAACAAAAGAACCTTTGGCACAACCAAATGTTGGTTTACGTGTTTTTTCCTCATTCGAAAATTGCCTGTTGAGCAAATAATCAATGTAGGACAGTAATTCCTGTTTTAATGGTTCGGAACTTAGTAAACTGAGTTTTGAATAAATCATCTGTTCCGAAAATGTTGTGGGCGTTATCATAAACGAAATATTTTAGAACAAAGGTAGAAAATCCGATCAGAAACTGGTGAACTTAATAGCTATCGTCCGCCCAGTTCTAATCTTTAAATTCTACTATTTCAGTTGCGATATTAAATGATTTTTCAGGTTATCCCTAATCTCAACAATCAAAAACAAATTATTGCTGCGGCAGGATAAGGTTTTTTTCAATCCTGTTTTGGTAAAAAGAATCAGGGTACCATCACGCCAAATTTTACCAAAGTATCCATTAGCATTTCCTTTTTTAACGGTTTTGTAATGAATTCATCGCAGCCGGCATTCATGGCTTTTTTACGATCTTCGGTGCTCGAAAAGGCAGTTACAGCAATTATTGGTAAATCTTTCCGGAAGGATTTTATTACACTTGTTGCTTCAAAACCATCCATCACCGGCATCTTTAAATCCATCAGGACAATATCAATATCCGGGTTTTTCTCGCAAATTTCAACAGCTTCACGGCCATTTCCGGCATTGAAAATCTCATATAATTCATCTTTAAGCAACATGTTGATATAGTAGATGTTAAACTCATCATCCTCGGCAATAAGAATTTTAAACTTATCGTCGGCTTTGTGGTCTTTACCATAGTGGGTTGTAAGTTTCACAGCCGAAGCCTGGCTGATGATTGGCAATGAAAAGAAAAATGTAGAACCTTTTCCTTTTATCGAATGAAGATCAACTTTGCCACCCAGCAATTCAACAATTCCACTGGCAATCGAAAGTCCAAGACCGCTGCCTTCGTATCCACGGGTCATAAAGGTATCTTCCTGTGTAAAGCTGTTAAATACCTGCCCATGAAATTCCGGTGCTATTCCTTTGCCTGAATCGGTTACATAAAATGCTATTTCACCATTCTTAATTTCAAATCCAATTTTGATAAAACCATGTTCGGTAAATTTTACTGCGTTTCCAACAAGGTGAAAAAGTGCTTTTTCGAGCAATTCTTTATCGGTATTTACGATGAGGCTTTCTCCTTCTTTCGGAATCTCGACAGAAATATCCAGATTTTTTAACTGACAAGCTTTCAAAAATATTTGAGCCGCCATATTTATCGAGGGTTCCAGTTCAAAATCCCGCTTGTTGACTTCCTGCGTTTTGGATTTTAACAAAGAGATATCAATAAAATTGGTAACGGTGCTTATCAGTCGGTCGCTGCTTGCGTTAAGCATGACCAGATATTCCTCTTTTTCATCTGATGTGAGGTCGGTGTCGGTGAGAATCTGGCCAAAGCCAAGAATTCCGTTCAGCGGGGTTCGTATTTCGTGAGAAATATTGTTAATAAAGGCTGATTTAAGTCTGTCGCTGGCTTCGGCTTTGTTTTTTGCAATATTAAGCTCAATGTTTGTTGTCTCGAGTTCGGCTGTGCGCTCTAAAACTTTCTCTTCCAGAAGCAGGTTCTGGTTTTGCAATTGCTGTTGGAGGTAGCTCATAATGAGCAGGTTTTTGATGCGTAAACCAACTTCAATCAAATCGAAAGGCTTTGTTATAAAATCGCTTGCACCATTCGCAAGCGCCCGTTGTTTTGATTCGGTTGTTACATCGGCGGTGAGCACAAGTATTGGTAAATATTTGCCATTGGGGATTAATGGTTTTAATTGTTCCATCACCTCAAAGCCATTTAAATGTGGCATCATCAGGTCTAAAAGGATCAAATCGGGGACAAAACTTTTGAAAAGTGATATTACTTCCCGGGAATCGGTTGTTGATTTAATGTTGGTGTATCCCTGCATTTCGAGAAGACCTTCCAACACAAAAATGTTGGCTTCCTTATCGTCAACGATTAGGATATTTGCACTTTTTAATGATGAATCAATCATGGTTTTTCTCCCGTCATTAATTTTTCTTGTTTTTGAGTATGGCACAAAATTACTTTTTTTCTATTCAAATTATGAGTTCAGTCCAAAAACTATTGGATTTGGGCTAAAGCCTAATAAGTGGTTGATTTTCAATATGCTTTTCAGTCATCACATCGGCACTAACTGTCACGGCCTGGATATGTTTGTTTTAGTATCTGATTTATGATTTTACTCCTGGCTGCTATTTTGATTTCCGGCTGATGGCAGTTCAATCCAAAATGTGTTTCCTACGCCGGGAATGCTTTCTATGCCAATAACTCCCTGCATGGCATCCATCAGTTTTTTAACTACCGTGAGGCCGAGACCAGTGCCAGCAGTTTCGGTTTTTTCGGCACCAATCCGCTCGAAAGGCTCGAAAATCTTCCGGGTGTTTTCGTCCGAAATGGCTTCGCCGGTGTTTGTTATCGAAATTCGGACTGGCACAATACTGTCAGCCTTCGCGGGCATCATTTCGGTTTTTATAACCACCGAACCTCCGGTTATGTTGAACTTTATGGCATTGCTCAATAAGTTGAGCAGCACCTGGTTTAGCCTTTTAATATCGGTTTCGATAAATAGCTGGTCATCGGCGCTATTTTCAAATCCGAGTGTTAATTGTTTTTCGATAATTTGTGGCCGGATAATGTCCATCAGTTCGTGAATAACAGGAATTAACTTTACTGGTTCGGTAGCAAGCGCCAGTTTGCCGGCTTCGGTGCTCGAAATATCGAGTACTTCATCAATTAGCTGGAGCAAATACCTGCCGGAGGTTAAAATATGGTTGGTGCTTTTAATTTGTTTTGGGTTTAGTTCGCCCATTTCGAGCAATTGTGCAAAGCCAAGAATCGCATTCATTGGCGTTCTCAACTCATGGCTTACGCGTGAAAGGAATTCACTTTTGGCGAGATTCGCCTTCATGGCTTCATCTCTCGATTTGATAATTTCTTCTTCGGCCCTTTTAAGCTCCAGAATATTCCTTTCGAGGTGTTTGTTGGCTTCACTTAGCTCCAGCGTTCTTTCTTTTACTTTTAATTCGAGGTTTGCATTAAGATCATGTATTTTCTTTTCGGCAATTTTACGTTCGGTAATATCTTCTTTTACTCCCAGGTAATGCGTGATTACGCCGTTTGCATCGGTAACAGGAGCAATTGCTGCCGATTCCCAGAAAAGTTCACCATTTTTCTTCTTATTATGAAAAACGCCTTTCCACACTTTACCGGCACTGATGGTTTTCCAGAGTTGATCGTATTCCCCTGCTGACATTTCTCCTGATTTCATCATCCGTGGATTCTTACCAACCAATTCGCCATAAGTGTAGCCGGTAAGTTCGCTGCCTTTTGGATTAACATATTCGATGGTTCCATCCAGATCGGTGAGAATAATGTTGACCGGACTTTGTTCGACGGCTTGTGCGAAAATTCTTAGTTCTGTGCTTTGCCGGTGAAGTTTTAGATGTGTCCTTACCCGTGCTATAACTTCTTCGGCCTGAAAAGGTTTATTGATATAATCAACTCCTCCAAGCGCCAATGCCTTTACAATGTTAGCGGTTTCGCCCAGCGCACTGATAAAAATAACCGGTATGTCTTTTAAATCGGGGTTTTCCTTTAACCGGCGGCAAACTTCAAAGCCGTCAATTCCAGGCATCATAATGTCGAGCAGGATCAGGTCGGGTTTCTCTTTTGCTGCTGCCCGCAAAGCCAGTTCACCATTAGGGACAGGACGTGTTTTGTAGCCTTCGGATTTTAAGATATCGTCCAATAATTTGAGATTGGCAGACACATCGTCAACAACAAGAATATTTGGAATGTTCCTGGATGATTCAATTTGATTTTTCATTCTTTTGAAGTCTTTATAATTAGTATTTTCTGTAAGTAATTGTAGTCATAATTGTTGGCCTTCGACAGGAGGTG
>CAIYZW010000662.1 GCA_903930725.1 uncultured Bacteroidota bacterium | reverse complement strand
TTCCGGAGTAAAACCCAAAAGTACCCTGTGAACCGTTTCGTTCAAAATTACCTGCGTTGCTGGTTTTGCTGAAGCTTGGCTTCGATGCTTAAAGTAGCGTGAGGAACACTTCTGAGCCGTTCTTTGGAAATCATATTGCCGGTAACCCTGCAAATACCGTAGCTTCCGTTTTCGATGCGGATGAGCGCATTTTCGAGGTTTGCGATAAACTTTTGCTGCCGTGCTGCCAGTTTGCTGTTTTCTTCTTTCGAGAGTACGTTGTAACCTTCTTCGAGTACCTTAAAAGTGGGCGAAGTGTCGTTGGTGTCGTGCTCGTTATGATTGGTGAATGCTTCGGTGAGCAATTTTAAATCAGCGTAAGCTTTTTCTAATTTTTCGAGAATTATCTGCCTGAACTCCTCGAGTTCCTCCTTTGAATAACGGCTCCTTGAAATATTGAGCGCATCATTTTCCGTTCCTGTGTTTGACATAATTTTATCGTTTTAAAAAATTACCTTCACTTAAATATTTAATTAAAATCAATTGGCTTTTGCGATATCAATTTTTGCGATGATATCTTCGCCGAGTTCAACCTCAGCGCCGGCATCAGGATTTAATTCCTGAACCATGTCGAGTTGTTTTGCTAAAGTTTCCGAACAAATATATTGAAAGTTGTTTTGAATGGCGCTTTCAATTTTCTCATTTTTCTCGATAAAAAGATTGATTTTATCGGTAACATCAAAGTTTTTATCTTTCCTGAGGTTTTGAATTTTGTTAACCAGATCGCGGGCAATTCCTTCCTCACGAAGTTCGTCGGTCATCGTGATGTCGAGCGCCACGGTGAGGTTTCCTTCGGTGGAGATAATCCATCCCGGAATATCCTGTGTGTTAATTTCCACATCTGATAAAAGAATTTCAACTTCTTCACCATCAATCACAAGCACGTATTTTCCGTTTTGTTCCAGATTGCTGATTTGTGCCGATGTAAAACCCGAAAGAACAACCGCAATTTGCTTCATCATCTTTCCATAACGCGGGCCGAGGGTTTTAAAATTCGGTTTCATCTGTTTCACCAGCATCCCCGAATCGTCGCCCATAAACTCAAGTTCTTTCACGTTAACTTCCGACAAAATTAGCTTCGTTACCGATTCAATCTGATCTTTAAAATGTGTGTCGAGCACCGGAATCATGATCTTGTTCAACGGCTGGCGAACTTTAATTTTTGTGCGCTTCCTCAACGATAAAACCATCGAAGATATTTTCTGCGCAAGCTGCATCCGCTCTTCCAAATCCGCGTTTATAAAACCATCGGTGGCAACGGGCATGTCAACAATATGAATTGATTCGACTGGTTTTTTGCCGGTTACGTTATTCAGATCGAGGAAAAGCCGTTCGCTGAAAAATGGTGCAATGGGCGCCGATAAAATGGCCACCGTTTCGAGGCAGGTGTAAAGCGTTTGGTAAGCCGAAATTTTATCGTCCGAATATTCGCCTTTCCAAAATCTCCGTCTCGAAAGCCGGACGTACCAGTTGCTGAGTTTATCATCAACAAATTGCGAAATCATTCGGCCAGCCTTGGTTGGCTCGTAATCGGCCATAAATTCATCAACCTGTTTTATGAGTGTATTTAATTCCGAAAGTATCCATCGGTCGAGTTCAGGACGGTTTTCGTTTGCAATTTCGGCTTCGGCGTATTTGAAGCCATCAATGTTGGCATACATGGCAAAAAACGCGTAGGTGTTGTATAGCGTGCCAAAAAATTTACGCTGAACTTCACCTATTCCTTCGAGGTCGAATTTAAGATTATCCCATGGTTGCGCGTTGGTAATCATGTACCAGCGGGTAGCGTCGGGGCCGTATTTATCAATGGTTTCAAAAGGATCAACCGCATTGCCGAGGCGTTTCGACATTTTATTGCCACTCTTATCCAGAACCAAACCATTGGAAACGCAGGTTTTGTAAGCCACCGAATCGAAAACCATGGTTGAGATGGCGTGAAGTGTAAAAAACCAGCCGCGGGTCTGGTCAACACCTTCGGCGATAAAATCGGCTGGGAAGAACTTATCAAGCTGATCTTTCATCTCGAAAGGATAATGAAACTGGGCATAAGGCATGGCTCCCGAATCGAACCAGACATCAATCAGGTCGGGTTCGCGGAACATCTTCTGGCCACTTGCCGACACCAGGAAAATATCATCAATGTAAGGCCTGTGCAGATCAAAGATTTCGTAGTTTTTCTTTGAATTATCGCCGGGTTTAAAATTTTGAAGCGGGCTTTTATCCATGGTTCCGGCTTCGATGGCTTTTTCGATCTCAGCCTTGAGCTGCTCCACCGAACCGATGCAAATTTGCTCTTTGCGGTCTTCGGTAGTCCAGATGGGCAGGCCAACACCCCAGAATCTTGAACGGGACAGGTTCCAGTCAACCAGATTTTCGAGCCAGTTTCCAAAACGGCCAAAACCTGTGGCCGGTGGTTTCCAGTTGATGGTGTTGTTAAGCTCGATCATTCGCTCTTTAAATGCAGTGGTTCTGATAAACCAGGAGTCGAGCGGATAATAAAGTACCGGTTTGTCGGTGCGCCAGCAGTGCGGATAACTGTGGACGTATTTCTCGATTTTAAACGCTTTGTTTTCGAGTTTCAACATCACCGAAATATCAACATCCAGGGTTTGGTCGGCTTCGGTGGCGCTTAAATCGTAATCGTTTTTAACGTACCTGCCGGCGTATTGGCTGTATTTATCAACATCAACAAACTGGGCTACAAAATCGTTGTCGAGTTCTTCGATGGTATAAAAACGGCCTTTCAGATCTACCATGGGGCGGCGTTCGCCATTGCTGTCTTTTAAAATAAGCGGAACTATTCCGGAAGCTTTTGCAACACGGTCGTCGTCGGCACCAAAAGTTGGGGCAATATGAACAATTCCGGTTCCATCGGCGGTGGTTATAAAATCGCCGGTAATTACCCGGAAAGCGTCGCCATTGGGCTTAATCCACGGGATGAGCTGTTCAAAATTCATTCCTTCCAGTTCGGAGCCTTTAAATTCGCCAAGAATCTGATAGGGGACATTTTTATCACCAACTTTATAATCTTCAAAAGCAACCTCTTTGGCCTTTTCGGTAAAATAGGCGCCAACCAAGTCTTTGGCAAGAATTACGGTAACCGGCTTTCCGGTATAAAAATTAAAGGTTTTAACTTTTACGTACAAAATGTTTGGCCCCACGGCCAGCGCTGTATTTGAAGGCAACGTCCAGGGTGTGGTGGTCCAGGCCAGGAAATAAACTTCGTTGTCGGTGCCGGTAAAAAGTTTCTCCGAAAGCTCATTTCTTACAACCTTAAACTGGGCGGTGATGGAGGTGTCTTTAACATCGCGGTAACAGCCCGGCTGGTTAAGTTCGTGGGTGCTCAAACCCGTTCCGGCAGCCGGCGAATAAGGCTGGATGGTGTAACCTTTGTAAAGTAGCCCTTTTTCGTAAAGTTTTGAAATCAGGTACCAAACCGACTCGATGTATTTGTTTTCGAAGGTGATGTACGGATTATCAAGATCAACCCAATAGCCCATTTTAACAGTAAGATCGTCCCAGAGGTTTTTGTATTTCATCACCTCTTTGCGGCATTGGTTGTTATATTCGTCAACAGAAATTTTCTTTCCGATGTCGTCTTTGGTAATTCCAAGTG
>CAIYZW010000661.1 GCA_903930725.1 uncultured Bacteroidota bacterium | reverse complement strand
GCCTGTTTCCCCAAAGATAAGCGGCTTTTGATTTCATCCTTTTAACAGAACACCAGGAGAATTTTGTAACGAGAATCGAAAAACGATTTGCTTTAGAGCAATCAACCCAAAACCAGTGTTTTTGTAAACGATGGGCTTGATTTTGTAAGATACCTGCTGGCGGGAACTGAGGAATTAGCGAAGGCTACAATCCGCGCTTTACAAAATCATCGGGTGGTTTTGTGGGAAAAACACCAGGCGAAGCTTTTGACTTAATTGACATTCCCGACAAATCTGCTTCTATTTAATTGCATGTAAAAGTGCTGGTTATCAGATCGAAGGGATTAAAAAACTAATCTCAATGACCTCCGAAATGCCTTTGGGGTTGGCTGTTAGTAAATCAAATGTAAAATCTGAACCTGCTGGAATGTTTTTCTATTCCAAATTGTCAAAGTTTTACATTAAAATTTTATACAATTTTTATGGAATATTATAACAACTATCTTAAAATATAGGAATAATATTGCAAGTTGAAATGCTCATCAGAAGGTAACTAAAACATTTTGAATAATTTACATTAAAAACTTAAATTTAATTTTATGAGAAAATTGATTACGAAATTTTCGGCATTTTTTTTCATGCTGACAATGCTCACTTCACTTGCGCTCTCTGCTCAGGTAACCTGCTTTCCAACTGATCAAACTGCCACCAACATCACCGAAACCACAGCCGACTTAAGCTGGGGCGGATTAACCGGCGAAACCTGGGTTCGCTATAAAAGGGATGCATCAAACAATTTCCATTACAGTTTTGCGGATTCATCAAATGCTGTAAGCCTCCAAAACCTACATTCAGCCAGCGTTTACACCTGGGAAATAAACACATTATGTGAAGGTGTCTGGTCAGGCTACGGCTGGCCTCAAACATTTACAACTTTAGGAGATACTGTAATTGTGGTTTGCGAACCTACCGATCAGTTTGCTGCCAATATTACCGAAACTACTGCCGATTTAAGCTGGGGTGGATTAACCGGTGATACCTGGGTGCGCTACAAAAGAGACGGATCAAATAATTTCCATTACAGTTTTGCTGAAACATCAAATGCCGTTAGCCTCGAAGATTTACATTCAGGCAGCCTTTACACCTGGGAGATCAATACATTATGTGATGGTTTTTGGACTGGCTATGGCTGGGCACAGACTTTTACAACTTTAGGAGATACAATTATCGAGGTTTGTGAACCCACCGATCAACTTGCTTCCAATGTTACCGAAACTACAGCCGATTTAAGCTGGGGTGGATTAACCGGAAATACCTGGGTACGTTACAAAAGAGACGGATCTAATAATTTCCATTACAGTTTTGCTGAAACTTCAAATGCAGTCAGCTTAGAAAATCTTCATTCAGGCAGCGTTTATACCTGGGAACTCAATACTTTATGCGGTGGAATGTGGACTGGCTATAGCTGGGCACAAACTTTTACAACTTTAGGAGATACAATCATTGAAGTATGTGAACCTACCGATCAACTTGCTTCCAATATTACCGAAACCACAGCCGATTTAAGCTGGGGTGGTCTGACCGGAAATACATGGGTACGCTACAAAAGAGACGGGTCAACACATTTCCATTACAGTTTTGCTGAAACCTCAAACGCAGTAAGCCTCGAAAACCTTCATTCGGGCAGTGTTTATACCTGGGAACTAAATACTTTGTGCGACGGAATGTGGACAGGTTATGGCTGGGCACAAACTTTTACTACTGTTGAAGATACAAATGTTGTGGTTTGTGAGCCTACCGATCAACTTGCATCAAACGTTACCGAAAATACCGCTGATTTAAGCTGGGGTGAATTGACTGAAAAAACCTGGGTACGCTACAAAAGAGATGGATCAACACATTTCCGTTATAGTTTTGCTGATACTTTGAATTTTGTAAATCTCGAAAACCTGCATTCAGGCAGCATTTATACCTGGGAACTCAACACATGGTGCGATGGCGAATGGACTGGCTATGGCTGGGCACAAACTTTTACAACACTTGAAGATACTACAACTTATAATTGTGAACCAACCGATCAGGTTGCATCAAACATTACCGTTCATACTGCCGATCTTAGCTGGGGCGGGTTAACCGGTGAAACCTGGGTTCGTTATAAAAGATACGGTTCACCTCATTTTCATTTTCAATATGCCGATTCAGGCAACGTGGTAAACCTTGTAAACCTTCATGCAGGCAGCGAGTACACCTGGGAAATAAATACACTTTGTGAAGGTCAATGGACTGGCTATGGCTGGGCTCAAACTTTTGAAACTTTAGCAGATTCTTCCGGTTCGCAAAGCATTGCCAATAGCGAAAACATGAGTTATAAAACTGCAACGTTTGCTGACTTTACTGAACTAAAAGCTTATCCAAATCCTGTTATTAATAATGCAGTAATTTCTTTCAGCTCAACATTCGAAGGGAGTTATTCACTTAAGGTGGTTAATCTCCTCGGTGAAGTTGTGATGGAACAAAATGTCCGTTCGGTTGAAGGCACAAACACTTTAACATTGAATTTCGATGATAAAAACGCCGGCATTTACTTTGTTGTTCTGCAACAAGGCGAAACCATCAAACAACTGAAACTCGTAAGGAAATAGTAATTTTCTTCTTTTAAAAATTAAGGCCGCCCGCATTGGACGGCCTTTTTTATATAAAAAAACTTTGAAACTTCAATCCGGGAAGTTTATTGTCACTGCTTCTGGATTCTCCAATACTTGAGTTTTTTCCGGTTAGTGATGGATGAGGTGATGGAAATCAGAATAAAAAGGCCACTCAAAAAAGTAAACAATCGCCCGATTAAGTCGCCGTACTTCACATAAAAAGTAATTTTATCGTTGGCGTTAAGGCTAGCCTTTATAACTGCCGGTTCCCAATAATCCGTCTTTTCGATAATATCGCCACGCTGATTTATAAAACCCGAAATCCCGGTATTGGCCGAACGAGCAAGGCTTCGTCGTGTTTCGACCGAAAGCAGCGGAGCAAAAGCAAAATGCTGGCGATGTCCGGCAGTATTTCCCCACCAGCCATCGTTGGTGATGATGAATAGAAGGTTTGCACCATTTTTAACGAATTTGGAGCAGAATTCTCCATAAATTGATTCGTAACAAATAATTGCTGGCACTTTAAACTTCCCATCAACGGAAGTAAAAACCTCCCGTTTGGCCGACATACCAAGACTCCCAACCGTTCCTCCCAAATCGAAGGCAAAATCCTGGAAAGGCCTGAGCAACAGCTGGAAAGGCATCTTCTCAGGACCCGGAACTAATTTCGATTTGTGGTAAAGGCCAATATCTTCGTTTTTATTGATAAACAAAGCCGAATTAAATGCATCATAATATTTGTCAACATCCGAAAATTTGCGGGCTGTTTTGGTAATTTTCTCACCATCCTGAAATAAACTGAATGTTGAAGCCCCGATAATTAAATTGAGATTTGGGTAGTCGTTTATAAATTTCCTGATAATCAAAATGCTGGGCGATTTGTTGATGCTGTGGTGCCAGATGTCTTCCTGTATGGCCGATTCGGGACAGAGCACGAATTCGGTTTCGGGGGTAACAAGGCTGTCGGCAAGTACAAGATTACGATTGATAACGTCGCGTGAAGGCAAGATGTACTGCTCGTTCCAGGGATTTACATTGGGCTGTGCAACCACAATTTCGACAGGATTTGGTTTTTCTTCATAATTACGGTACAACATTTCCGAAAACCACATTGGAGCAATGATAAAAACCAGAACTGGCACAAAATTTAATGTTATTTTCTTCCATAATTTCAGGTTTTCGATGAGTGATTTTATAAAATAAAACACTAAAACATTCATTATCAAAACCCATAATGAACCCCCTAATGCGCCTGTAAATTCGTACCATTGCACCCATTTGGTGTACATTCCGAAAGCATTGCCCAAATTAAGCCATGGCCAGGATAAATCCCAGTCGAGATGCAAAAACTCGAACGAAATCCAATATAAAACAAAAAGATAGTTCGCGTTTTGGCGGTTAACAAAGCCGCGTTTGCTCCAATGGAAAAGCGAAAAAACCATCGCCATAAAAAGCGAATTGAGGATTACGGCCATAATGGCTCCAAAAATCGTCGAATTCCATATCCACCAGGTAGTTAACAGGTTCCAGATAAAAAAAGCAACGTAAGCGTAGGTAAGCATGCTGAATTTATTGAAATTCCCGCGAAAACGATTAATGTTATCTTCGATGAAAAGTAGCGGAACAAATCCGGCAAACAACAAAAACGGGAAGCCATTCATGGGCCATCCTGCACTTAAGATAAGCCCGGAAGCAACTGCCAGAAGGAACAGATAGATTTTTTTCATATGAAAATAATTTTGACGTTTTAGTCATAAGGAATAGCTATGATTTGAGAAACAATCATCCAAATTGGGTGCATTTTAATCATGGCAAATTCATCAGTTATGTTACTACTTTTTAAACCTTAATAAAGGAAATTGTGATATGGATACCTCAAAATATGAAGTCGTTTCACCTCATCATAAAGCATTTTGCGGAGCGATTCCCAATTATCCTTTTTGATGGCCGAAATGAAAATAGAAGGGCTGTTCACTTTAGCCATCCATGATTTTTTTAATTCGTCGAGGGTGGTGTTTTCATCGGTTGGCTCGGTGAGGTCGTCAACTTCCTTTTCGACGAAAGTGTAAGCATCTATTTTATTAAATATCAGTATCGTAGGTTTGTTTCCTGCTTCAATTTCGGCAAGAGTTTGGTTTACAACATTAATTTGTGCTTCAAAATCGGAGTGCGAAATATCCACGATATGAAGCAGCAAATCGGCCTCGCGCACCTCATCGAGTGTTGATTTGAACGATTCGACAAGGCTGTGGGGCAATTTGCGGATAAAACCAACGGTATCGGAAAGCAGGAAAGGCAAATTATCAATAACCACCTTGCGAACAGTAGTATCGAGTGTTGCAAAAAGTTTGTTTTCGGCAAAAACATCTGATTTGCTCAACTGGTTCATTATGGTTGATTTACCCACGTTGGTGTAACCCACCAGCGCCACCCTGATCATGCTGCCACGGTTTTTGCGCTGCGTCACCATTTGTTTATCAATCAGTTCGAGCTTTTCTTTGAGGAGGGCAATTTTATCGCGGATAATTCGGCGGTCGGTTTCGATTTCGGTTTCACCGGGGCCTCTCATCCCAATTCCGCCCTGTTGCCTTTCGAGGTGCGTCCAAAGGCGCGTAAGGCGAGGCAGCAAATATTCGTACTGTGCTAGCTCCACCTGGGTTTTGGCGTGAGCGGTGCGTGCCCGGTGTGCAAAAATATCCAATATCAGATTATTACGGTCAAGGACACGACACTCCAAAACTTTCTCGATATTTTTATGCTGCGAACCGGTGAGTTCGTCATCAAAAACTACAATATCAATCTCGGCTGCTTTAACGTATTCGGCAATTTCATTCAATTTTCCCGAACCAATAAAAGTTTTGGAATCGGGTCGGTCGAGACGTTGGGTAAATCTTTTTTGTGGGACACCACCGGCAGTTTCGACAAGAAAAGCAAGTTCGTCGAGATACTCCAAAATGCGGCTTTCGTCATCTTTGCCCGAAATAAGGCCAACCAAAGCTACTTTTTCCAGTTTAACAGCTGTATCATAAGTTTTTGACATAAATCAGATAATCAATATTTTAATTCAATTAACAGATAAAACCGCTACGATGTTTTTTGAACCGGTTTTTTATTTTTTAACCAGGGGCATAAAAAAACTGATTTTTTTTGGAATATCATGAATTTCGATGATGGGTTGGTTTTTGTAGCCGTTTTCGTCGGCATATTCTTTTAGTAAAGGGTAGGCTTTATAAATTCCGGCATAAATCGAAAATGTATTTTTAAATGGAATTTCTACCAAAGCACATTGCTGCCTTTCAAACCTGAAAACTTTATATTTTGATGAAAACTTTTCGACTTTTTGAACATAGGCTTTTTCGATGATACAACCCACGCGGTGGTGCATTTTCGTGATGTCTGTTGTTCTTGGGTCGTCATAAAAAATACCAAATGTTTTATAATTCTCGATGGCATCTTCCCAAAGCAAATTGTACAAACTATCTTGCGCCAGGCGGGTTTCGCTGTATTCGCCAATTTCATCCTGATATGCCGCTACAAACGGTTCCATAAATTCGACCCGAACAGCGGCTCTTGAAAAAACACCCGAATACCAGGCAAAAATTATTAGTGCCAGTGCCGAAACAATAATGAATAAAATGAGATTTCTGAGCGCATTCATCTATTTTGTTGGGATAATCAATTGTGGTGCTGGTGTGAACGGCTCGATTTGGTTAGAAAATAAACCGAAACAGCTATGAGCAGAATGAAAACCGGAATTTCGGTGTACCCGGAAGTGACATTAAGGATATTAATAATTTTGTAAAGACTGGCGATAAATGTCAGAAAAAACCCAAAAATATAATATTCCATTCTGCCAAGTGCAACGATAACCACCGTTAAACCCGCAAACAGCGCCACTAAAAAAATCCTCAGTGTCCAGAACCAAAACTCATTATCAGGCTTTAGCTGGATAAGGATTTCAAATAAAACCGAGCCAATAAACAGGATGATTCCAATTTTCAGGAACCAATCCACAAAAAATTTAGTTGATTTGGAAGTTTCCATACGGCAAAGTATCTAAACATGAAATTTTTGGTTAAAATATAAATATTTTCAACATGAGCCATAATCTAACGAAAAGGAACAATTAAAATCTACGGAACCCAATAATTTCACGTACCTCTTTTACAGTTTTTGCTCCGCTTTCATGGGCCTTTTCGGCACCAATTCTGGCCACTTTGCTCAGGTAATTTTCGTCTGCCGAAAGCTCCAGAATCCGCTCTCTAACGGGTTCTGTAAATTTAATAATGTCTTCGGCAAGTTGTTTTTTAAGATCGCCATACCTGATTTGGCATGTTTTGTATTGCGACTCGAAATACTCGATAGAGTCGGGTGTCGAAACCACTTTCATCAGGCTGAACAGGTTTTCGATCGGTTCAGACCTTGGCGAATCAGGCTCGGTTGGACCTGCATCTGTAACCGCGCGCATTACTTTTTTCCGGATAATTTTTGGGTCATCCGCCAGGAAAATTGCATTTCCTTCGCCTTCAGATTTTCCCATTTTCCCGGTTCCATCGAGTCCTGGAATTTTTATCAGGTTTTCGCCATAATTAAAAGCCACTGGTTCGGGGAAATATTCGTTGTTGTACATCCTGTTAAAGCGGCGTGCAAAGGTCCGCGTTAGTTCGAGGTGTTGTTCCTGGTCCTTGCCTACCGGCACCTTGCTGGCTTTATGAATAATAATGTCGGCAGCCATTAAAGTTGGATAAGTGAGTAAGCCGGCGTTAATATTTTCGGGTTGTTTCCGGGCTTTTTCTTTAAAGGTGGTAACTCTTTCCAGCTCGCCCATGTAGGCATTCATGTTGAGTAAAAGGTACAATTCGGCTGTTTCGGGCAGGTCGCTCTGGATGTACAAAGTTGATTTTTCAGGATCTATGCCGGTTGCAAGATATTCGACCAAAACCTGTTTTACATTTCCGTGCAAATCTTCAGGGGTAGGATGCGTGGTGAGGGAATGATAATCGGCGATAAAAAAGAAGCACTTGTTTTCCTCCTGCATTCGTAAAAAATTCTTAATGGCACCAAAATAATTGCCGAGGTGCAAATTTCCGGTAGGCCTGATGCCACTTACAACAGTTTCCATATTAAAGATTTTAATGATAAAAGATTACGCTTCCGTTTGGTTCTCAAACGGAAGCGGGGCAAAAATAACTATTTTATTAATGAAAATAAGACGATTTGAACCTGGTTGGATGTTTACATCTTCAACTCATCGTTGTTTTTGTTGAAGAAATGATATTCGAGAAAGTGGTAAGAAGGCATTGGGGTGATTTTAATCCAGCGCTTGTAGTGGAAAATCCATTTTAATCTTTGCGAGATAAATCCGCTTTTGAGATGCGAATTCAAAAATGGGTGCACCATAAGAGTGAGGTATTTCTCGTTTTGCTCGTGAATGAGATAATTAAGGTTGTTCTCGATTTCGTCAACAATCAAAACTGATGCTTTGGTTTCGCCTGTGCCATTGCAAACAGGGCATTTTTCCAAAATAGCAACATTCATTTCCGGCCTTACCCGCTGACGGGTGATTTGCACTAGCCCGAACTTACTTGGTGGAAGGATTGAATGTTTTGCACGGTCTTTTGCCATTTCATCGCGCAAAGTCTGGTAAAGTTCGCGGCGGTGTTTGGCCTCGGTCATATCAATAAAATCTATCACAATTATGCCGCCCATGTCGCGCAGCCTGAGCTGCCTGGCAATTTCGGTGGCTGCCTCGATATTTACTTCAACCGAATTATTTTCCTGATTTTTCTCACGGTTTACTCGATGTCCAGAGTTTACATCAATGGCATGCATGGCCTCGGTATGCTCGATAATCAAATAAACGCCGCTTTTGATGGTTACAATTTTACCAAACGAATTCTTTATTTGCTTATCAATTCCAAAATGTTCAAAGATTGGTTTTGAGCCATTAAAGAATTTAACAATCCCTGCCTTTTCGGGAGCAATTTGTTTGATAAACGATTTAATCTCATCGGTAAGCTGCGAATCGTTGATATAAATATTGTTGAACGACTCGTTGAGTAAATCGCGCAACATGGCCGAGGTGCGGTCGAGTTCGCTGACAATTTTCTGGGGAGCTTCGGCTTTGTGTAACTTATTGGCAATCTGATCCCATTTTTTGATCAGATCCAGAAGGTCAGCTTCTAACTCAGCAACTAATTTGTTTTCGGCAACAGTACGGATGATTACTCCAAAATTATCAGGTTTTAGGCTCTTCAAAATCTTCTTAAGCCTTTTCCGTTCTTCGAGGCTTCTGATTTTTTGTGATACCGAAATCCGGTCGGCAAAAGGCACAAGTACCAAAAATCTTCCTGCAAACGAAATTTCGGAAGCTATCCTTGGCCCTTTTGTCGAAATGGGTTCTTTGGCAATTTGAACAAGAATCTGTTGATTTACTGCCAGAACATCAGAAATCTTACCTGTTTTTTCAATTTCAGGCTCAAGCCTGAAGCTGCTGATGGGAATTTGAGAGGCTTTGCCGGTAATGGCAAGTTTGGTATATTTATTTAATGAGCGAACCTGCGGGCCTAAATCGAGGTAATGCAAAAACGCATCTTTATCGTAACCAACATTAACGAAAGCAGCATTAAGCCCGGGCATTATTTTTTTAACCTTGCCCAGGTAAACATCGCCAACAGAATATTGCTTATTGTTTTTCTCTTTATGAAGTTCGACTAATAACTTATCCTCGAGCAGTGCAATATCAATCCCGGAGGAATTCGAATCAATGATTAATTCCCTATCCACACATTATTTTTTTATAATAACCATAAAAATGCCTGGTTTTCTACAATTTTGAGAATACTGCATTTCCATAAAAAAAAATTATTACATAATGCCGTAATGTAACTGGCAGTACGTAATAATTTTTTACGGCTGTAAGAACATTATTTCTTCTTGTGCCTGTTCTTCCTCAAACGTTTTTTGCGTTTGTGGGTAGCCATCTTGTGTCTTTTTCTTTTTTTTCCGCTTGGCATGATTTTCCTTTCCGAATTATTTCACGTTAACGTGATCTTTAACTTCAATTACAAATGTTTTGGCTGGTTTAAAAGCCGGAATGTTATGAGCTGGGATAATAATTGTGGTGTTTTTGGAAATGTTCCTGCCAGTCTTTTCAGCTCTTTTTTTAATTGTGAAACTACCAAAACCTCTCAGATAAACGTTCTCACCGGTTACCATTGCGTTTTTTATGGTTTCCATAAATGCTTCAACAGTTGCTTGAACTGTTACTTTTTCAATGCCTGTCTTGTTAGCTATTTCTGCTACAATTTCTGCTTTTGTCATGTTCTAATATTTAATGATTTGATTATTAGTTTAGTAATCAGGGCTGCAAATATAGAATTTTTTTTTATACTCAAAGAAAACATGAAATTTTTAATAATTTGTATTGAATATGGTGCGATTTCATAAAGCTCTCTTAATAAATTAGTTACAATTTGTGTAAGATTTATTTTGAACAATAGCCTCCTGGAATAGTTAAAATGGTATTCGAGTTTTAACATAATTTTGATAAAAAAATGGATTTTGCCCATGCCCTGATTGATTGGTACAACCATCATAAACGACAACTTCCCTGGCGTGAAACCCGTGACCCATACAAAATATGGCTTTCGGAGGTGATATTTCAGCAAACCCGCATTGTCCAGGGGTTTGAGTATTATGTAAGGTTTACCGAAAAGTTTCCGACAGTGCATCACCTTGCCAATGCTTACGAAGATGAGGTTCTTAAGCTGTGGCAGGGTTTGGGCTACTATTCAAGGGCAAGAAACTTACATTTGGCCGCCAAAACAGTAGTAGAAACATTTGATGGAAAATTCCCTGATAATTATTCTGACATATTAAAATTAAAAGGAATAGGCCCTTACACTGCTGCAGCCATTGCTTCAATCGCCTTTAACCAGCCTTACCCTGTTGTTGACGGCAATGTGATTCGTGTTATCAGCCGTTGGTTTGCTATCGAAGAGGCAGTAAACTCAACGGTTGGACGAATGAAAATTGAAAAATCTGTACAAGAACTAATTACGGGACATCCACCAGGTACCTTTAACCAGGCTATGATGGAATTTGGCGCCCTTTTTTGTAAACCAAGAAAACCTGATTGTGAATCCTGCATTTTTAACAATTCCTGTCTGGCTTTTCGACAAGGTTTGGTTGGAAAACTTCCGGTAAAAATAAAAAACCAGCCACCAAAAAAGCGTTTTTTTAACTATTTAGTCATTCTCTCCGGTAACAATAGCAATCAGCTGATTTATCTTAAAAAAAGACCTGAAGGCGACATCTGGCAAGGCCTGTACGATTTCCCACTTATCGAAACGAAAACCGGAACCGATACAAAAAGTTTGTTAAGTAGTTTTGCGTGGAAAGCTATTTTTAATGGAACACATCCGCTTGTTGAACAGGTTTCGGGTGAATTTAAACATCAACTTACACATCAGCATATTTTTGCAAAATTTATCACAGTAAAAATTGAAGAAAATTCTTTGCAGAATGCTGACAACTATAATATTGCTGGTTTGCAAAAACTTCATGATTACCCGATTCCACGGCTTATTGAGCAATTTTTAACCATAAATGGTTTTTTGTGATGATTTTCCCGGACACGGCATTTTTAAGTTTTTTGTGTATCGAGACACTTGATTTTATTAATTTTGCGCCTCACTAATTCTTATCATTTTAAAAATAAATAAGTTATGTCACAAAAAGTATTTGATGTTGTAAAACCTGGTGTTGTAACAGGCGACGATGTTCAGAAAATTTTCGCAATAGCAAAAAAAAATAATTTTGCCATTCCGGCAGTAAATGTGGTGGGCACCGACTCGGTAAACGCTGTTTTAGAAGCTGCTAAAAAAATGAACTCGCCTGTAATTATCCAGTTTTCGAATGGCGGCGCCGCTTTTTATGCCGGAAAAGGAATTTCGAACGAAAACGAAAAAGCTGCCATTGCCGGTGCTGTAACCGGAGCATGGCATGTTCATAAAGTTGCCGAAATGTATGGCGTTCCTGTGATTCTTCACACCGACCACGCTGCAAAAAAATTACTTCCATGGATTGACGGCCTGCTTGACGAAGGCGAAAAATTCTTTGCTCAACACGGAAAACCATTGTTCAGCTCGCACATGCTCGACCTTTCGGAAGAGCCTTTGCACGAAAACATCGAAATTTGCCAAAAGTATCTTGCCCGTATGAGCAAAATGGGAATGACCCTCGAAATTGAGCTTGGAATTACCGGTGGTGAAGAAGACGGCGTTGACAATTCAGGCGTCGAAAGTTCGAAACTTTACACCCAGCCCGAAGATGTGGCCTACGCATACACCGAATTGAAAAAAGTGAGCGACAGATTTACCATCGCAGCTTCGTTTGGCAATGTTCACGGTGTTTACAAACCAGGCAATGTAAAACTTGAGCCGGTTATCCTTCACAATTCGCAAAAGTTTATTCAGGAAAAATATCAAACCGGCGAAAATCCTGTTGATTTTGTTTTTCACGGTGGTTCAGGTTCACCACAGGAAAAAATTCGCGAAGCCATAAGCTACGGTGCCATTAAAATGAACATCGACACCGACACGCAATGGGCGATGTGGGAAGGTATCATGAATTATTATAAGAAAAATGAAGGCTACCTCCAGGGACAAATCGGAAACCCAGACGGCGAGGACAAGCCTAATAAAAAATACTACGACCCGCGCAAATGGTTGCGCGAAGGCGAAACAGGCATCATCAAACGCCTCGAAATTGCTTTTGCCGATTTGAATTGTGTAAACCGGAATTAATAAAATCCTACCAAAAAAAATTACCCTGGCTGATCAAAACAGTCAGGGTTATTTTTTTGGGAAAACCAATTTTTATTTTTTCTGGTTAACTTCGATTAAAAGGGATTCAACAGCTTTTTCCAATTGTTGGTCGCTGCCTGAAACTACTTTATCGTAATCGTTGGTTTGTTTGAAGTCAGGCTCAAACTGGAAGTTTTCGAGATAATTTCCCTGCATATCTTTGGTGCCAACCTGTGGGATTCCAAAATACAAAGTCGGGTCTTGCAACGTTTCCCACCAAACGGCGGTCATAGTTCCTGGAACGGGCATCCCGATTGTTTTTCCGATATCTAAAGCCCGGTAAGCGTAAGGAAATCCGTGGGCATCGGAGTAATTGCTTTCGCTGATGAGAACCGCCGAAGGTTTAATCCATTTATTCATGGGTTCGGAGCCGAAAAATTTCCCGCGGGGGTAAAAATCAACATATCTTTTACCGCTCAAAAGCGTGGCTAAGTCATCGTGAAGCCAGCCACCACCATTATAGCGTGTGTCGACAATAATGGCCTCCTTATCATAATTTCGTCCTAAAATTTCGGAATACACCTCCCTGAAACTCTGGCTATTCATGCCTCTGACGTGAACATAACCAATTTTTCCACCTGACAATTTCTCGGTTGCCTCGCGGCGCGATTTTACCCAGCGTTTGTATAAAAGTTCAGAATTTGCACCTCCCGAAATTGGTTTCACAGTTTCGTCCCATCGTTCGCCGGTTTGAGGATTAAAAAGCGACAAAAGTGTGGGTTTATCAGCTTTGTGATTTAAAAGACCAAAATAGCTCGTGCCGGCTTTGATGACGGTTCCGTCAATTTTTTCGATGATAACTCCTGTTGTAATTTTTGAAGTTGCATTGGTGAGCGGCCCTTTTTCGATGACTTCGAGAATTTTAAGTCCATCGCCCTGGTAATTCCAATCAAAAAAAGCACCGAGCCGGGCGGTATTATCGCCATCAGGATCGCTGAAACCATAGCCGGAGCCAGTGTGCGAAGCATTTAGCTCACCAAGCATTTCGCTGAGCACCTCGGCAAAATCGAAATTATTATTGATGTAAGGCAGAAACTTTTGATATTGATTTTTATAATAAACCCAATCAACACCCTGTAAATCCGGGTCAGAAAACTTCTCGCGAACCTGGCGCCAGACGTGTTCAAACATATAATCGCGCTCGCCCGGAAGGTTCAGATTAAAATTGGCCTTGTAACTGATAACATCCTTTTTATTATCAGCAATGGTAATTTTAATGAAGGATTCACCTGATATCATAAAAAGGAATTTCCCTTCTTTATCAATTTGCATGGCACCTCCGCCTCCTTCGAGTTTTACTACAAGTTTGGTTTCATTTTTAATGAGGTCTTTCATCCAGAGGTCGTAACCTTTTTCAAAGCGGCTGAGGTAATAAAGCTTTTTCCCGTCTGGCGTTAAAATGGCATCGGCCAGGTCGGATGAATTAATGGTGAGGCGGGTTTTGCGATCTTCAAGACCCAACATTTCGATAATCACAGGTTTAATTGTGTCTTTCGCAACCTCATCATCCTTTTTCTTTTTGTCCTTCTTTGATTCTTCTAACTTTTTCTTTTCCTCTGCTTCTTTCTTTTTTTTCTCCTCTTTGGCCTCATCAAAGAGTTTCTTTTCCTCTTCACTTAAGTTAAATTTATCCCATGCCTCTTTGGTGAAAAACATGCCATAAACATCGCTTTGCGAACCCCAGCTCCCATGGCTGCGTAAACCTTCACGATCCGAAAACCAAATCATCATTTCGCCATCCATCATCCATTTTGGTCCGTTGTTGTTGTATCCGCTCATTGTCAGGTTTTGAGGCTCACTCTTACCATCGGCAGCAATTAAAGCCACATCATTTAAAAACATGGAGTTGGGCGAAAAGCTTGCTAAAAAATACTTCCCGTCGGGCGACCATTGAAACCATTGGTCGCCATCGGAGTATGAATAATTGTATTTTCCACCAAGAACAGTTCGTGTTGCCTTGGTATCGAGATTAATAACTTTTATGGTTTCTCTGTTTTCAAGATAAGCAACTTCTTTGCCATCAGGCGAATAAAGTGGTTGAAATTCTTCCATTCCGGTTGTTACAACAGGCGTTTCCTTTAAAATTGTTGCCCGGGCAAAACCCTTTTCTTCGTCGCGCACAATGCTGGTTTCGTAAATATTCCAGCTTCCGGCACGCTCGGAGGCGTACAAAACTTTGCGGCCATCAGGGCTGAAGGTTACCGAACGCTCCTGTTCCGGGGTTTCGGTTATCCGTTTAGTTGTCCCAAATTCAACGGAAGTTACAAAAACTTCACCCCGCAGGATAAAGGCAATTTCTTTTCCATTTTTTGAAACAGCCATTTCGGAGGCTCCTGAACTTTTCTGTTCAAAAGTGATGGCATTGGTTTTTTCATCCATCGTAATTTTAATATCCACTTTTTTTGGAGAAGCATTTTTATCCTGGATGTAAATTTCGCCATCATAGCCATAACAAAGCCTGTCGTTTGCACCGACCGATAAAAATCTGACCGGGTTTTTTTCAAAATTTGTCAATTTAGCCTGATTTGAAGGATTGTTCAGGGAAAGCTTCCAAACATTAAAGGATCCGGATTTTTCGCTAAGGAAAAAGACATCTTTTTCATCGTTGCTAAAAACAGGGTTGCGGTCTTCTCCTTCAAAATCGGATAGTTTTTTAAAGCTTTTTGCAGTTTTATCATACAACCAGATGTCGCGTGTGACGGCCGAGGTATGATGTTTTCTCCATTCGCTTTCGTAACCTTTTATATCCTGGAAAATAATTGTTTTTCCATCTTTGCTTTCACGTGCAACTTGCGCAGGAGTTGGCAGGATTTGCAATGGGCGGCCACCTTCAACCGAAATCTGGTAAAGCTCCGAAAGCATCCCTGTGGGGTACATCACATTTGAAGGCACATCCTGAATTGATGCTGAATAAAGGATATTTTTACCGTCACCAGTAAAACACGATGGGGTTTCGTTTCCCGAAAAATCGGTCAGCCTTTTGGCCGTACCACCATCGGAGGGGATAAGAAAAACATCAAAGTTGCCAAAACGCGCCGAGGCAAAGGCAATGAACTTGCCGTCAGGCGACCAAACCGGAGCAAAATCGTAAGCTTCATGTATTGTTAATGGTGTAGCAAATCCGCCATCTGCCGAAACCCTAAAAAGATCGCCTTTATACGAAAAAACAATGGTTTTTCCGTCAGGGGAAATGGCCGGATAGCGCATCCAGAGGGGATTTTCTGCATTAAGAATCGTTGCTGAGAGCATCAAAAGCAATGCTGTTAATGAGGACTTCAGAAAAATATTCATAAAATATAGATTTTTGTTTTTTTTGTTTCCAAAGTAACAATCGTGAAAAACATAAGTTCAACATGTTAATACTTATCTCTTATCGTTTCAACGCCATCCCAATCCTCAGGAATACCAAATTCGAGGATATTTTTACAACGGATAATGTAAAGTTGGGTGGCTCTGTCGGAAGGGTTAATTTTTTGAACTTTCCGGAAAAGCTCAAGGGCATTGTCGAAATCCTTGCTTTTGTACAACTGCAAAGCCCGGCCAAAATCTGGTTTTGTTTGTATTTTCAGTTGTTTGATGTCTTCTGGTTCGCCATCGAGTATTTCGAAAATATAGGCTGCTTCTTTTTTGCCTTTTACTTTTACAACATCCAGAAACCTGTAATTGTACCTTCCGGGATCCTGCAACCTGATGAGCGTATCCTGGCTGATAATGATTGAGGTTCCGTACATTTTTGTCAGGCCTTCAATCCTTGAAGCAAGGTTTACAGCATCCGAAACAACAGTCCCGTCCATTCGGCCATGCCCGCCAACCACACCAAGCATCAGATTCCCGGTATGAATTCCGATACCGCTGTTTGTCGGGTTTTTATTTTCCAGCTTTCGCTGAAGATTGAAATCGGCAAGCGATGAACGCATTTCGATGGCTGCATCAATAGCATTTTCGACGTTTCCAACAAAAAGAGCCATGATTGAATCGCCAATGTATTTATCAATAAAGCCATGGTTGCGCGAAATTACCGGCTCCATGCTGCTGAGGTATTCATTGAGGAAATCGAAGTTTTCTTTTGGGGTCATATCCTCCGACATGGCGGTAAAATCGCGGATGTCGGTAAATAAAACGGACATTTCTTTTTGTACCTGGTCGCCAAGCCGTACATCCAAAATGCTGTCTTTCCCAAGAAATTCGAGAAACTGTCGTGGTACAAAACGGTAATAGGCCTCATTCATCTTCGAAATATCGGAAATGTATTTTTCAAGATTCGCCGACATTTCGTTGTATCCTTCGGCGATTTCGCCGATTTCGTCATTATTTCTTACCACTGTATAATTAATGGTCTTGCCTTCTCCCGTTTTCTGCATGTTGTAAAGCAGTTCTTTAAGTGGATAAACGATGTCGAGCGTTGTCCATTTAACAAACAATAAAATATAGATAAACGAAACCACAATTCCGACGCCGATACCCACAAACATAATGAGGCTATCCGTGACATTAATAAAGGATAAATCGGCTAAACCAGCCGGATCAGGCGATTCGACAACCATTTTGAAGAGATTGCTGTATCGGCCAAATAAAATTCGCACCTGTTCATCGTTAAGCGAGGTAAGGTTTAATTCGCTTATTTTGGTGAGGCTCATGCTAAGATAAACAATCACAATCGAAAGTGGCAACAAGGTTGTCGTGGCGCTCGAAATCCAAAACTGATTTTTAATTTTTCCGATTCTTGATTTAAAAATGCGCTTTCGCAGTTCTTCTTTGGAGTATAAAAAATCGAGGTATTTAATGTTTACCCGATGCTTTTCCCAAAAATAAACCAACAAAAAAGTGAGCAATGACGAAAATAAGGAGATAAAGAAAAATCGGGTAAAAAGCGTTTTACTAATGTCGTAATCAGCCGGTGCTTTGTAAATGAGAAAAACCATGTAAACCAAAGTTGCCATGAAAGCTAAACTTAGTATTCCTGCATTAATCCAGGGTGAAGCAAGCAGGTATTTTTTACAAAAAGCAGTTAATTTTTCTGAGGAAGTCTTGCGTTTTCGTTTTTGATTGAAATAGCGTTTGAAAGGATAATTAAAAATCAGTCCGGCAATAAAACTAATCAAAAGGGATTTGAACAGAAAAATAAAGGAATTTGAAAGGTTTTCATTTTGCTGGTCATCAACCTGAGAAGTTGCCGTTTTATCACCAATTATAATATTAATCCCTGAAGTGTCGGCTTTTAATGAGGAACCATATTTAACGCCTTCTGAAAAACTTTCAGAAAAACTCCCTGTTTCGGTGAGCTTTTTTTCAGGCAGGCTAATGATAAGACTATCACGTTTTTCGAATATTGTTGGAAGATTTTGCAGGAATAAAAAACCAGCAAAGGGCAATACCAAAAGCAAATAAAGTAAAGTCGAAAAAAAGTAAATCCGAAATCCGAAAAAAGACGGGATTCTTTTCTGATAAGTCATTTATGCCCTGGGTTTGTTAATTTTCAGCTATGCATCCTTCCCTGCTTTTATCAGGCAGTTTTTGATTTTAAGGATTAACTCATTGGAACGGATTGGTTTGGCAATATAGTCGTCGCAGCCAGATTCTAAACTTTTTTGTCGCTCACCCGAAAACACAAAGGCTGTGTGAGCAATTATTGTTAAATCTGGTCTTAATTTTTTAATTTCACGGGTAGCAGCATGACCACTTATTCCAGGCATGTGTAAATCCATGAGAACCAAATCAATATTTGTATCTTCAATACATTTTTTAATGGCTTCAGTTCCACTTACAGCATGTTCAATTTTTGCCTGTGTTTTTTCGAGAGCCGATTTCAAAAACAAGTAATTTGGTTCAACATCTTCAACAATGAGTATTGTCCTGTTTTTCCAGTCCACTTCAGCATTTAACTGGTCGTTGATCATTTTCATAGCTTTGTTGTATTAATGGTTTTTTTTTGAGGAAATTATTTTCAGTTATTATGATTTAACAAAGATAAACATTTTTGTTAAAAAGCAATATCAAATCTCCGACACATAAAATATCTTTACTGCATTTTAAACCGAAATAATTATTAAACGTTCCTGTAAAGAATTGATTATCATTGCAAAATTCTTTTTTGAACAATTTAATGGATTCGATGTTCGATGAACGAATGAAATTATTATTCATTCCTATTAAACTACTTTTTGAGATGGAAAAAATAAAAAACCCTTGTCTGGACATTTGTCAGTACAATGATAAACAGGTTTGTATCGGATGTAAAAGAACAAAAACAGAAGCCAAAACCTGGTGGAGGTTAAACGATGACGAAAAACTTCAAATCCTCGAAAAAGTTAAAACACGAAGGGATGAAAACTCCGATTATTACGGCCACTATGTTTAATGGTCGGATCACAGGATTTTTACTTTACAAAATTGTTGATAAAACTTTATCAATCGTTTCAGGAAAAAACTTATGTTCAAGAACATGGATTTTTTGAGCAAGGGTTTCGGGCGTTTCACCCGGTTCAACAGGACAGGTAGCCTGATAAATAATCTTACCCTCATCATACACCTCATTTACGAAATGAATTGTAATTCCGCTCACTGGCTCACCATTATTAATAACCGATGTGTGAACGTGCATGCCGAACATTCCCTTTCCGCCGAACATAGGCAACAAAGCCGGATGAATGTTGATAATCCGGTCAGGAAACTCATTAAGTAAAAAATCGGGGATGAGCCATAAAAAACCAGCCAGAACAATGAGCGTAATTTTATGCTGTTTTAAGATTTTTAATATTTCGACAGATTTGTAAAATTCGTCCTTCGAGAAGGTGACAGCCTCAATATTATAAACAGATGCTCTATCGAGCACTTTTGCATTTTTATTGTTGGATAAAATCAGTGCAACCCGCACATCTGACCTGTTTTCGAAATATCTGATGATGGTTTCGGCATTTGAACCATTTCCAGAGGCAAAAATTGCTATGTTTTTCATATTCATCTATTTAGTATTTTAAAATCCTAAACACAAATCAAAATAGCGATTTAATTTCAAAAAGTGATTGACTCATGCTTAAAACGCTGTTTTATTGCACAAAAAACAATAATACCTATGGATAAAGTATTGTGAATCTTGCAATTATTAGAGTTTCTTTTGAAACATTAATAAAAATATTTTGTTTTGTAAATATAAAATTATTTCCTTTGCCGCTTGTTTAACTAAAAATGAATTAATTATGTCTGATATTGCAACAAGAGTAAAATCGATCATCGTTGACAAACTAGGTGTTGACGAAAATGAAGTAACACCTGAAGCTAGTTTTACCAATGATTTGGGAGCTGACTCCCTTGATACAGTAGAACTCATCATGGAGTTTGAAAAGGAATTTAATATAGCAATACCGGATGATCAGGCAGAAAAAATTGGCACCGTTGGTGATGCCATTGCCTACATCGAAAACAACACCAAATAATTAATCTCCCCCACATGAATTTGAGGCGAGTAGTTGTTACCGGATTAGGTGCCGTAACTCCATTAGGTAATACTGTTGACGAACTTTGGAACAGCTTACTTAATGGAGTTAGTGGTGCTGCTGAAATTACCCGTTTCGACACATCGAAACACAAAACGCATTTTGCCTGTGAAGTTAAAAACTTCGATCCCACAAATTTTTTCGACCGTAAAGAAGTACGCAAACTTGATCCTTATGTAGTTTTTAGCATGGCTTCTGCCGAAGAAGCTATCAATGACTCAAAATTGCTGCTTTCTGATGTTGACAAAGACAGAGTTGGCGTTATCATCGCCACAGGGATTGGTGGTTTTTCATCCTTTTTGCAGGAAGCAGTTGAATATGGACGTGGAGATGGAACCCCACGATTTAATCCGTTTTTTATTACAAAGATTATCGGAGACATTGCTGCCGGGCATATCTCAATAAAATATGGTTTCAGAGGGCCGAATTATGCAACAACATCGGCTTGTGCATCGGCTGCGCATGCAATAATAAATTCGTTTGACAATATTCGGCTGGGCAAAGCCGATGTTTTTATCACCGGTGGCGCAGAAGCAGGTATAAATCCTGCCGGTGTTGGAGGTTTCAATGCGATGCATGCATTATCAACACGGAATGATGATCCAAAAACAGCTTCCCGTCCCTTCGATAAAGACCGTGATGGTTTTGTACTTGGCGAAGGAGCCGGAACCCTTGTTCTTGAAGAATATGAACATGCCAAAAGACGTGGTGCAAAAATTTATGCCGAAATAGTTGGTGGAGGTGCTACTGCCGACGCCTATCATATTACAGCTCCCCACCCTGAAGGAATCGGAGCAATGCTCGCCATGAAATACGCTATCCAGGAATCAGGTTTTATGCCCGAAGATGTTGATCATATAAACACTCATGGAACATCAACACCAGTTGGTGACATTGCAGAGCCTAAAGCCATCGTTACTTTGTTTGGTGAACACGCCTATAAAATTAATCTGAATTCAACAAAATCAATGCACGGCCATTTACTTGGTGCTGCCGCTGCCGTTGAACTTATCGCGACTATTCTGGCCACACAAAATAATATCATACCACCAACTATTAACCATTTTACTGACGATCCTGAAATTAACAATAATTTAAATTTCACATTTCACAAAGCAGTAAAACGAACAGTAAACCTTGCATTATCAAATGCTTTTGGTTTTGGTGGCCATAATACATCCATCGCAGTAAAAAAATTCGACGAATAAAATTAGTTGGTTTTGAATCTCTACCGGCTCTTCCAAAATTTATTTTCTTCTGATAAAGTTTTGATTCGTTCAATCAAAAATATTTTTGGGTTTTACCCCGAAAATGTTTCTTTGTACAAATTAGCCTTCCTTCACAAATCTGTGGCTGTTGAACAAAATGGTCACAAAGTTTCAAATGAGCGCATGGAATATCTGGGCGATGCTGTGCTAAGTTCCATTGTTGCTGATTATCTTTTTAAAAAATTCCCTTACAAAGAAGAGGGTTTTCTTACCGAAATGCGCTCAAAATTGGTGAGCCGCGAGCAACTTAATAAACTTTCGCGCCGGATCGGGCTTGATAAATTTATCCAATCAAACCAGGATTCAAAATCGTTTTACCGCTCGATGGAAGGTGATGCCTTTGAGGCATTTATTGGTGCAATTTATATGGATAAAGGCTATAACTTCACCAGGAAAATCGTGATAAACCGAATTATTAATGTTTATTTTGATATTGATGAACTGGAGAAATTAGAAGTTAATTTTAAGAGCAAAATTATCGAATGGTCGCAAAAGGAGCGCAACACTGTTGAATTTATCATGGTTACCGAAATTGGTGTCGGCAGCAGCAAACAATACATCGTCGAAGTAAGAATAAATCAGAATTTATACGGGACAGGCCAGGATTTCTCGATAAAAGGTGCCGAAAAAATCGCAGCCGAAAAAGCCTATATAGCGCTCTTACTCGAAGAACAACAACCAGAATAATTACCCGGTTATTCTTTAATCCGCTTTTTTATTTCTTCTGTTTCTTTTTCGAAACCAGGCTTGCCAAGGAGTGCAAACATGTTTTTCTTGTAGGCCTCTACCCCAGGCTGATCAAAAGGATTGATTCCAAGCGTGTAACCGCTCAATGCACAAGCAAATTCGTAAAAATAAATCAATTGTCCGAGGGAATATTCGGTTACTTCCGGGATGGAAATCCTGAAGTTTGGAACCTGACCATCAACGTGAGCAAGTGTGGTGGCAATTTCGGCCATTTGATTTACAAAATGAATTTCCTTGCCAGCAATAAAGTTTAATTTATCAAGATTTCCGGTTTCGCTTGGGATTCTAAGATTTTTCTGCGGATTTTCGACCGAAAGGACTGTTTCAAATATTTTACGTTCTCCCTCCTGAATATATTGACCCATCGAATGAAGATCGGTTGTATTCACAACTCCGGCCGGAAATATTCCCTTCCCTTCTTTTCCTTCACTTTCGCCATAAAGCTGCTTCCACCACTCGGTAAAAAAACAAAGGTTTGGCTGATAATTTACCATGATTTCGATTACTTTACCATTTTGATACAGTGCATTTCGGGCCGCGGCATACATTGCAGCAGGATTTTCGTTAATTGATGATGATTGGGCTAATTTCCGCTGCATGTCAACCGCACCCTTTACAAGCATCCTGATATCGAAGCCAGCAACAGAAATGGGCAGCAAACCTACGGGTGTAAGCACGGAGTAACGGCCGCCGATATCATCTGGAACGACGTATGTTTTATAGCCTTCGTTTAGCGAAAGCTGTTTTAATGCACCCTCCGACTTATCGGTAATTGCAATAATCCTGCGGCGTGCGCCATCTTTTCCATATTTATCTTCAAGGTGGTTTCGCAAGATCCTGAAAGCCACGGCAGGTTCGGTGGTTGTTCCCGATTTCGAAATTACAGTTAACGCATAATCACGTTTGTTAAGAATATCCAATAAATCTGACAAATAATCCTGCGAAAGATTTTGGCCGGCGTAAAGAACCAATGGCTTTTGCCTTTCGTCGTGCGATTGTGCAAAATCAAAATTATGTTTTAGTGCTTCGATAACAGCGCGTGCCCCAAGATAGGAGCCTCCAATACCTATTACTACGAATATTTCGGCATGAGCCTGAATATAGGAAGCTGTTTTTTCAATATCAGCGATCGTGTCTTCATCTATTTCGGAGGGTAAATTAACCCATCCTAAAAAATCACTTCCCTGGCCGGTTTTGTTAAAAATGGCGTGCTGACCATTGGTTATAGCCTTTTGAAAGCTTGATATTTCGTCGGAACTTACAAAACCTGCGATGTTTTCGATGGAGAGTTTAAGCATTTTTATTAATGTTTTAGTTGAAATTTTTAAAAAGCAAAAGTATTGAAACCAGATAAATAAAAACAAAAAAAGTGCAGCTTAACGACTGCACTTCAAAACCAAAAACCAAAATTTATGAATCAGAAATCTTTAACACAAAAAACATTTATCGTTTAGCCAAAAAAGGCTGTGCTTTTACGCTGGCAAAAGTAACCCCGGCTGCACTGCTTCAAAGTTAAAGGACTCTAACAAACGTTAAATTATGTTAAGCATTGATTTTGAGGCAGTTTCACTAATATTTTTGTGACCGGAACGACCAGATAAAAGTCATCTCAATATTCGCATTTAATTGTTTTTCCTTCATGAATAAAAATCTTATTACCCTGATTATCGTCATCGTTTCGATTGTTTTGCTAAGTTTAACCGTGGTTCAGTTTTATTGGGTAAAAAATGCAATTAGTGTTGAGCGCACAAATTTTGAGAACAAGGTTAATGAGGCTGTTTCGAATGTTATTTTTAAGCTCGAGAAAATTGAAACGTTTTCAAATCTTCAAAAAACGATGAATTCACAGGCTCGTGTGGCTTCGTTTTTTAGCTCAATGGACTCGATTAACAGAGATTTGTATGATGAAATGCTCGCAATAAAACGGCCCGAAGATATCGAAAAGTTAATCAGGAAATCATTTATGGCCACCGAGGTTTTTAGCGAAATGGCCCGCAAAGACAAACCTTTCGACATCGAAACCATCCTTAATAAAGTATTGATTGACTCGCTCCTGAATGATGAACTGCGACAAAAAGGCATCAAAACAAAATTTGAATATGGCGTTTACAGCAGCGAAAAAAACCGGATGATTATCGAGAAAACAGGGCAGTACCAGGCTCAGCTTTTGAAAAACGGTTTTGTTTTTACACTTTATCCCAACGAGTTTTTGGCCAACCCTAATTATTTAATGATCTTCTTCCCTTTCGAAATCAGGTTTTTATTAAAGGAGATGGCATCAATAATCCTGATCTCGCTCATTCTCATCATCATATTAATGATGCTTTTTACCTACGTCATCAAAATTATCGTCTGGCAAAAGAAATTGTCGGAAATGAAAAATGATTTTATAAACAACATGACCCATGAAATTAAAACCCCGATTTCGACGATTTCGCTGGCGTGCGAGGCATTGTCGGATAGTTCGGTAAAACGCAACGAAATGCTGTCCGAAAACTACATTAAGGTTATTAATGACGAAAACAAGCGTTTAGCCGACATCACCGAAAAAATTTTACAGGCCGCTACTTTTGAACAGGGCGAACTTATCCTTAAAAAGGAAGTTCTTAATATCGAAGATGTTATCAATAATGTAATCAACAACATCGGAATTCAGGTTGAAGTAAAAGACGGAAAGATAATCCGGGATTTCAGAGCATCTAAAACCACAATTATTGGCGACAAAATGCATCTTACCAACGTGATTTCCAACCTGGTTGACAATGCCAATAAATATTCGCCACGAAAACCTGTAATTACAATCGCGATCGAAAATTACACCGAAGGAATCAAAATCAGCATCGAAGATAATGGCATAGGCATAAACAAAGAAAATCAGAAAAAAATATTCGACAAACTTTATCGTGTGCCAACAGGAAATATCCACGATGTAAAAGGTTTTGGCCTTGGTTTGAGCTATGTTAAAGCCATCATCGAAAAACATTCCGGAAAAATTACGGTCGAAAGCGACCTGAAAAAGGGGTCAACTTTCAGGATTTATTTGCCTTTTTCGATGTAAAGAAGAAAAATAATTTTAAAAAAAAATGGTGTTTCTAAATAAATGTTAATTTTACCAATCATTATAAAGTCAAAATCAAATTAATGTTGATTATGGGAACCGAAAAAGTAAAGGTTTTACTCGCTGAAGACGATAAGAATCTTGGAAATGTTCTGAAATCCTATCTTGAAGTAAAGGGATTTGAAACAATCTTGTGCATAAACGGCCAGGAAGCTTACAATGCTTTCGAAAAAGGAGGTTATGGCTTTTGCATTGTTGATGTAATGATGCCTGTAAAAGATGGGTTTACCCTGGTTAAAGAAATCAGGGAAAAAGATAAACACATACCCGTACTTTTCCTCACAGCAAAATCAATGCAGGAGGATAAAATGAGGGGATTTCAGGTTGGTGGCGACGATTACCTTACCAAGCCATTCAGCATGGAAGAACTCCTGGTGCGGATGCAGGCCATTTTAAGAAGAGTAAGCGAACGTGGTGGAAACGAAATCAGAAACAATGTTTATTTGATTGGAAAATACCAGTTCGATTTTAACAGGCAAATCCTGCGTATGGCCGACAAAGAACAAAAACTCACATCAAAAGAAGCAGCACTGCTTCGCCTTTTGGCAATTAATCTAAACCAGGTGCTCGACCGTAGCTATGCGTTAAAGGAAATCTGGAACGACGACAGCTATTTTAATGCGCGCAGCATGGACGTTTACATTACTAAACTCCGAAAATTCCTTAAACTCGATCCCACAGTAGAGCTGATTAACGTACACGGTATTGGATTTAAATTAGTTACCAATAATTAATCAAAGTTTTTCCTTCTTTTTTAAAAGTTTAATATTCTCTGGTAATCAAGGGAGAGTTTTTATTTTGTCTTTTAGAAAAGTGATTTTTCGATATGATAGTTTCTGATCCTGAAAAGCAAGGATTTTCAATCTAAAGTAAGGATAATCAAACCATAAAAAATCCCCCGAAATATTACTTCCGGAGGATTTTTTCTAAAAGCTAAATGGCAGGTTAAGGCCTGCTTGTTTAAAGATTATCTGATAACGATTTTATCGAATGATACCGAGGACTCGCCAGCCAATTTGATAAAATAAACACCCTTTGGTTGTGCGCTCAAATCAATCGTTGTTGAACCGTTTGCCATCTTTGAATAAACTACCTGTCCGGCAGCATTATTAATTGTGATTTCACGCTTCCCATCAACAGAAATAGTAAATTGTCCGTTTGAAGGATTTGGGAAAATACTGTACGTAGCCGTGTTATCAGCATTTATGCCTGTTGTACCAAGTTTTAAATCTTTTACAATCGAAAGTCCGTTTGAGGCAAACAAACCATCATGATTTACGGTATTTTCGTCATAAATAGCGGTAGCGTCAAACCCGACGCCCTGGCGGTAAACTTTAAAAGTAAGTGGTTCCTGCTCGTTCATTCCATCTTTTGCTGTAGTGGTGATGTCTTCGCCATAAACAACCAATGGAATTGGGGAATTACCTTCAAAGGTGGCCATTCCCGTACAAATTCCGGACACATCAAAAACACCAATCACATCACCGGTTTCTAAGTTTTGAGTGCCGGTAACTGAAATGATATGCTGTTCACCGGTTCTCGTAACCTGGTTCCAGGTGGTTGTATTGATGAATTGAGAAATTGGATTTACTGCAAAATTTGTTGATGCATCAGTCGGATTAAGGTCAATTGTGACGTTATTATTTACTTTTAAAAGATAAGCGTAACCAGGGCAAAGAGCTTCGAGTGCACCTGAAGTGCCGGGAATAAAACCACCGGATGGCCAGTAAATTCCGCCATTGGTAATATCAAAGGCAAATTCGATAGCATTGCCAAGCGGAACAAGAACATTGCTTACCCAGGCAGTATCCAGACTTAATACCGGAAGATAATGAATTCCCGCTGTAAATGTTACGGTTTGGTCAACTACAGGAGTTCCTGTATAAACAAAATAAGCGTTGTTGTTAAATTTGGCTTTGTATCCCTGGTGAGTATCCCAATCTCCAATTGTATTCAGGTTTTGACCTGGCCAGAAAATACCATCTTCGCCAAGAAGGATGGTCATTTTTCCGTAAGCAGCAGCAAAAAGGGTTTCCATGCTTGTCTTTCCAGGATCCAGATTACTCGAAATGCCCATCCAGCCTTGAGGATAATTCATAACCAGCACATCATTTGTGTTGCATCCGGTGCCGGGAGTACAATAAATGCCATTTCCATCGGCATTTACTGCTGAGAGGTTTGTTGAAGCCGACCAGTTTGCAGGATCGCTATTTACCAGAGCAGTATTACAGAAAGTCAGTGATGGGCCTTGT
Organism: uncultured Bacteroidota bacterium; assembly: GCA_903930725.1. GTDB lineage: Bacteria > Bacteroidota > Bacteroidia > Bacteroidales > 4484-276 > CAJATL01. The sequence goes on along the minus strand of CAIYZW010000661.1, from coordinate 946 downwards.
CCGTCCGGTTGGACTGGCCATGGTGTAACATCGTCAAAATTAACGTATGCTCTTACTCCTCCAAAGTCATCATTAAGCTGGATTTCTTCGCCATTATTGCTCAATGAGCCTGAAGCCCATTGCAGAACATTCTGGCCAAAAGTATTCAGGAATGCGCCTGAATTATATGCTAATACAAGATAAGCAGCAGGGTTTATTGTAACATTCGGAAATGTAAACACAACACCTTTGGTGAGTTTCCAGTTTTCGAGATTTACAATTCCGGCGCCGTTGTTATAAAATTCGATAAATTCGAGCGTGTCAGTTCCGGCTTCCGGCGAGTTGTACATAATTTCGCTGATTTTGATATCAATCGGATAAACAAGATCGAAAGTTGCATCGCTGAGATCATAAATTGTTGTATCGGCCACCGACTGAATAACAATTATATATTCTCCCGGCGTTTCGGTAACGTTCCAGGTAAAACTATGATCCAATACCGGTACATTTCCCAGAAGTATTCCACCTTTAATGAATGGAGTATGAACGGCAATTTTAACATTTCCGGTAACACTGGCCGAATACCAGGTAATTTCAAAACTTGTACCTTGTTCAATTTCTTCGCCACCATTTGGCGAAAGAATGGTAATTGTTGGCTGAAGTACAGTAATATCGGCAAGATTACGGCTGGTAAGAAAATTACCCTCAGCCCTTGCATTACAAATACCGGCTACGTTGGCTTCGAGTACAGGAACTGGTGTGCCAATATAATTAACATCATAAAAAGTTGTTCTGAAACCGGCTGTGGCTTTGCTGCCGTCTGTCATTCCATAAACAAGTCCATTTGCAAAACTTGGTCCACCACTGCTAAACTGAACATTTTTAATCTCAACCAATTCCGATTCATAAGCTTCAAAATTGGTCACCATTTCGTTTAAGGTAATCACCTTGGGAGTTATAACGTTTC
>CAIYZW010000660.1 GCA_903930725.1 uncultured Bacteroidota bacterium | reverse complement strand
CCTTTACCCGCCGCAAGTCCATCGGCTTTTAAAACGTAAGGTGGTTTGAGCGTTTCCAGAAAATAATATCCCTCCATGGTTTCACCGGAAGCAAACGTTTTATAAGCTGCCGTTGGAATAGCATATTTTTGCATAAAAACTTTTGCAAAATCCTTACTTCCTTCGAGCATGGCGCCTGCTTTCGATGGCCCGATAACCGATACTTCTGACAGGTCGGCCCTTTCGTCAAAATAGTCGCGGATGCCTTCAACAAGCGGTACTTCGGGGCCAACCACCACCATTTTGATGTTGTTGGCCGTCACAAATTCAGCGATACTTCCAAAGTTGCTGATATTTAATGGAACATTGGTTCCAATCTGCGCTGTTCCTGCATTTCCGGGAGCTATATAAAGCTTCTCCAGATTTGGGCTTTGCGAAATTTTCCATGCCAGCGCATGTTCCCTGCCCCCTGAACCGAGTATTAAAACCCTCATAAGTTTTTTTGTGCAAATTAACGAAAATTATCACTGATTTTGGTTTGCTGAATAGTTTCGATTTGTGCAATTAAGCCAATGTTGGTACAAATTGTATCTTTACCGGCTTTTAGAATTTGGCTATGATTATTAAAAAACGGTGCTTTATACTTCTGGTTTTCCTGCAATTTTCGTTGCTGTTAGCAGCCATAGGGCCTGATGATTACACCCTTTTTAATCAATCCGTTTTCAGGTTTCGCTACAACCCTTCCGACGCGCGCGCGCTCAACAATTTCTTTATCCGTGAAATTGCCAATTACAACTATCTGGAACTATACAAAACCGGCTATAATCTTGGGTTTGAACATTCCCTCAATATCCGTGAACCTTCGAAAGGGAACTTTGAAATTGGCAGCTCGATGGTTTTAAAGGGCATGGATGGTGATATTTTTTACGAAGGATTTAATATTTCGCAGGTCTTAATGCCGTCAACCTACAGTTTTGATTTATCGGTGTTCGATAAGGATTTGCGATTGATAAAAGTATTGAACTTTAAGGATTTGTTCATCGGAAAGCTTGATGATGAACCCGTAAATTTGATAGAGTTGCCAATTCAGTCGGGTTCGGTTTTTAAAATTACAAACCTTACTTTTAGTTATCTCGAAACCGATAAAACCAGGTTCATCGAACGGATTGTGGAGGTTAACAGATTTCTGGGCTTTCTCAGTTTATCCGCTAACATGCTAATTAAGGCCGGCTCAATTAATCCGGATGAACCGGAAATAATTTTGTCAAATTTTATTAAAATATATGATTTAGAGCGATTTAGCAAAATTACGACCAACCTTACTTTTAGCTCCGATCTGGAAATTCCTGCAAAAGACTCGTTGGCATTTTCCGAAAATATTTTCAGTCATTCGGTTAATCAGCGAAGGTTACAGACCATTTTCGATCAAAATGTTGATACGCTCAAAAAGGAAATTGGTAATGCCGAAATGCAGGCTGCGGCTGATGAAATTATAAACCTTCAACTGGGTTATCTCACAAGCCTCGAAATGTCGAAATATTTATTTGAACCTGTTTACCTGCAAATGTCGCGCATGTTCGGGAACCAAAACTCATGGATTTCTTTGCTTGATGCGATTACAGCGTATTTTTCGGGACGGCCCCAAATAAGTTTCCTGCCGGATTTTGGAAATACTTTTGGCCGGATTTTATATCAGAAATATCTGGCCAAAGCCGATTGGTTGATTGAACAGCAAAAATACAACGAAGCAGTTTTGTTGATCGAAAGTGCAGGCGTGGTTTGCCAGAATCAGATCGAAAAAGATTGCGACCTTGCGGTTTTTAACCGTCTTTCGAAGGCAAAATATGGAATTTATGATGCTTACCTTAAAATTGCTGGTCAGGCGCTCACCAAAAAAAGCCCCGATCTTGCTAAAAAATATCTCGATATCGCGCAGGTTTTCCAGGAAAACAACCGGAGCATGATTCTTTCGAAGGAGCTGATCAATCAGAATATGAGGATTTTAGCCGAAGAATATTGCGACTTGGGACGAAAAGCCCTAAAAAGCGGTTTTGCTATTGAGGCACTCAACGATTTATCATCGGCTTTAGCCATTTACCAGCGGTTGCACGAAACAAATTTTGATGATCAGATTAAAAATGATCTGGAAATTGCTTTTGATCTGAAATTTGAGGAAATGTTGGAAAGATCTCAAAAATATCTGGAAGCCGGTAATCTGGATAAAGCTGATGAAGAAGTCGCTCAAATTCAGGCGCTTGCAACTACTTATCCCGAAATAAGATTTGATCAATCTAAATTTGAAGTTTTTAAAGAAACCATCAGCAAAAACAGATTTGAAATCCGTTACAATAATCTTAAAAATGCTTTACGCTACGAGAATTTCGATGAGGCTGTTGTTCAGTTAAAATCACTTCGCGAAACCCATCCGCAGTCTTTTCATCAATCGGAGGATGAAATTACGGGATACATCAAACTTTATCTCAAGCCAGCACT
>CAIYZW010000659.1 GCA_903930725.1 uncultured Bacteroidota bacterium | reverse complement strand
TTTGCGGAAAGCGGGGGTCGAAGCTGTTCATCACCATCATCACCTCTTCACGTTTCCTGAGTTTTTCGATAAATTCGGTGGTAACATCATAAAACTTATGAATATCGCCGCCGGTTTTATCCTGCATTTTCAATTCGACACCACTGCTCATCCCAAAACCCTGGAGGGTTGGCGTTCCGAAAAACATAAATGTGGCGTTGGTGACATCCTGGGTTTTTTCTTTCAACAGAGCCACCACTTCGGCAGCTGTAACCTCCCGCTCCTCCCAGGGTTTAAGTTTAATAACCATCGAAGCATAAGGACTGCCCGATCCGCTGATAAAACTCATCCCGATAATACTTGTGACGCTGATGACGCTTGGAATAGATTCGACCTTTGTGATGGTTTGTTTCACCAAACTATCGGTTCTTTCGAGCGACGAGCCTGGAGGTAGTGCGATCATTCCCATCACAATACCGCTGTCTTCGGAGGGTACAAAGCCAACTGGAATCATCTTCATCAATCCCACCAAAATAGCAGTAAATACCACAATAATTAAAACCGTTATCCAGCGGTGGCTTTTCTTACCCAAAAATTTAAGCGACGAACTGTATTTTTCGGTCATTTTGCCAAACCCGATGTTAAAGTATTTGTAAAACCTTTTAAAAACGCTCTTTTCTTTCATCTCTTCATCGTGCGATTTCAGGAAAAGGGTGCAAAGTGCCGGGCTCAGCGTAAGCGCATTAATTGCCGAAATGATAATGGCAATCGCCAACGTTAACCCGAATTGTTTGAAAAATACACCGCTGGTTCCACCGATAAAACTTACGGGGATAAACACCGCCGACATTACCAATGTAATCGAAACAATGGCCGGGGCAATTTCGCCAAGCGCAGTGTTGGTAGCTTTTCTGGGGTCGTTTTCGCCGGCGTCCATGTGGGCATGAACGGCTTCAACAACCACGATGGCATCATCAACCACAATACCGATGGCAAGCACCAGTGCAAATAGCGTGAGCAGGTTGATGGAGAATCCGAACAGCGACAGGAAGAAAAATGTCCCGATGATGGCCACAGGTACGGCAATTGCTGGAATTAGTGTGGCGCGAATGTTTTGCAGGAAGATAAATACCACAATAAATACCAGCAGAAATGCTTCGACCAAAGTACTTAGAACTTTTGCGATGGAGGCATCTAAAAATGCACTGGCATCCGATTCGTATTCATATTTTACTCCGGATGGAAATGATTGGGCTGTTTTGGTCAATTCATTTTTAACCTGGTCAATCACTTCTTTGGCATTTGAACCTGCGGTCTGGCTTACGGCAATCACGATGGCCGGATTACCATTGTTTTCGGAAAACACACTGTAGCTCAAAGAACCCAGTTCGACCCTGGCAACATCTTTAAGTCGTAAAACCTGGGCTTTATTCGACCGGACGATGATGTTCTCAAATTCTTCCTCCGATTTTAATCGTCCGGTATATTTTAACGCATACTGGAATGATTGGGCACTATTGGCACCCAACTCTCCGGGAGCGGCTTCGATATTCTGATCTTTAAGGGCAGCAATCACCTCCATCGGTGTAATGGAATATGCCGTCATCACATCAGGTTTCAGCCATATCCGCATCGAGTAATCTTTTGCGCCGTAAACCATCGCATCGCCAACCCCCGAAACCCGCTTGATTTGCGGAAGAATGTTGATGTTGGCGTAGTTTTGAAGGAATTGGCCATCATAGTCGGGATTGACTGACGAA
>CAIYZW010000658.1 GCA_903930725.1 uncultured Bacteroidota bacterium | reverse complement strand
TACGCATGGTATCATCATCCTCAATAATCAAAAGGTCTTTAACTTTATGATTGATAAAGGTTTCCATTTTCAAAAATGCATCATCGAGTTTTTCGGGCGAAATGGGTTTGGTAAGATAGCCAATAGCTCCTTTTTGAAAAACATCAATGGTTTCTTCGAGCGCCGACATCATGTGAATGGGAATATGCCGGATTTTTGAATTGTCCTTAATTTTATCGAGAACTGTAATTCCATCAATTCCAGGAAGTTTGATATCGAGGACCATGGCGCTTGGCAAATATTTTTCGGCCATCATCAAACCTGCTTCACCTGAAGCGGCATATAAAAATTTAAAGCCTTTTTCGTGGCATTGTTTTTTCAAAATCTTGGCAAAATTCTCATCATCTTCGACAATAAGAATGCTACGGTCGCCAAAAGAATAATTGTCGCGGTCGTCGCCAACCCTCGATAACTGGAAATCGGCAAGTTGTACTAATTTCTCAATATTGGCGGCATTGTCAACAGTGCTGATAATCGTTTTAGGAGATTCTTTTGGTCTAAAATATTCCTTTGGAGCTGATCCGGTGTAATTTACCGGAAGGAAAACCTGGAATAATGAACCCTTTCCCGGCTGACTCTCCAAATGAATTTCGCCACCAAATAATTTCGCGATTTCTTTGGTAATGGATAAACCAAGCCCTGTCCCGCCATAATTACGTGAAGTACTTCCATCAGCCTGCTGGAAAGCTTCAAAAATTATCATCTGCTTCTCTTTTGGTATCCCGATGCCCGTATCTTTTACCGAAAGCATAAATGAGTTTCCGGGGGTAAGGGCACTTCTGAAAAACTGCGTTTCGTGGGGAGTTGGTTTAAAACTCACATCTATTACACCATGCATGGTAAATTTTATGGCGTTCGAAACAAGGTTTTTTATAACCTGTTCAATCCGTTGGATGTCGGTTGCGATAAGCTCGGGCATTGATTTGCTGACCTCAGCATTGAGTTTTAAACCCTTCTCTTCGATAACATGACCAAAATTCCTGCGGACATTCTCGGCAAGTTCTTCCACCCTAACCGTTTCGATATTGAGCGACATTTTGCCTGATTCGATTTTTGAAAGGTCGAGAATTTCGTTGATAAGATTGAGCAAATCGTCACCGCTTTTGCGGATTATTTCGACCGATTCGAGCTGGTCATCGGTAAGATTGCCCTTTTTATTCTGCATCAGATTTTTCGAAAGAATGAGCAGACTATTAAGCGGAGTGCGTAATTCATGCGACATATTGGCCAAAAATTCCGACTTGTACTTGCTTGTTATTTCAAGTTCGCTGGCCTTTAATTCAACTTCTTCTTTTGCCTTTCCTAATTCGGTATTTTTAATGGTAATCTCTTTTTTCTGTAATTCGAGCGAATGGGTTTTTTCTTCGAGTTCTTCGTTAATTACCCGTAATTCCTCCTGTTGCGCCTGAAGTTCTTTTTCGCTCGTTTTCAAAGCACGGGTTTGTTCTTCGAGTTCTTCGTTCGAAACCCTGAGTTCTTCCTGCTGCTGACGTAATTCCTCGGCCTGATTTTGTGTTTGAAGAAGCAGGTCGTTCACCTTTTGGCGCGAACGTGCCGAATTGATACTGATGGCAATATTTTCGGAAACGGCAATCAGAAAATTAAGTTTTTGGTCGTTTAAAACTTCTTTTGAAGCCAGTTCGATTACACCAAGCAATTTATTATCGTATAAAAGTGGCTGAACAATCACGTTTCGGGGAACCATGTCGCCCGTTGACGAAGTAATGCGGGTATAGTCCTCCGGGAGTTCTGTCAACGAAATCATCTGCCGGCCAAATGCAGCCTGCCCAACCATTCCTTCGCCAACCCTGAATTCTTCGTTAAGTTTTTTGCGCTTTGTAAAGGCGTAACTTCCATAAAGCCGGAGTGTTTTTTCATCATTTTCGAGTAAATAAAGGGTTCCAATCTGGGAATGAAGATATTCGGAAACAAAGGTTACAATTTGTGTCGAAAGGGTTTGCAAATCAAGGTCGCCGCGCATTTTTTCGTTAAGAAGGTTCTGTCCCGATTTTACCCAGTTCTGCGCCTGGTTTTCGGTTGAAGTTTCGAGTAGAGCCTTTGTCATTTTGTTGAGTGCCAGCGAAAGCTTATCGTTGTCCGATTTAGGTTCCAGACTGCTTGAATAATCTCCTTCGGAAACTCTGATTGTTTGTTCGACAATATTTTGAAGGCTTTCCTGCATTTCGTTAAACGATTCCGACAAAAGACCAATTTCGTCTTTTGAATGAATTTCGATTTTTACATCAACATTTCCATTTACAATTTCTTTAAAGTTTCCAATCAATTGATGCAGAGACCCCGAAATAAGTTTTGAAATATAGGTAGACAAAACAAAAGTGACAATAGTTAACAAAATGGTAATGAGTAAAATACCCCAAATAAGAAGTCGGTTTGCAAAAGCAGTAATTGCACTAATTGAAGCAGCAAATCCTTTATAAAAATTGTGAATGTCGGCAACAGCAAGATTAAGCGTTACAAGTTTGTCCGGGCTTGGCGATTTTACGTAATTCTGAATAATTTCAATTATCTTTTCGCCCTTCTCTGCGCCTTGTGTGGCAATGTTGAGGCTCGCCTTCAACTCCGGATTGTTCATCCAAAGGAGTAGTTTAACGCGGTTTATCAACAAATCAGCATTTGCACGGTCAAAGTCGAGGCCTTCAGTTACTGCATTGTAAAGTATCTCCGAAAATTCAGCATCCGAAATGGTCTTAAGATAATACTCCGAATTGCCAAAAGCTTTTGCCATCAGGTTGGCGCGGGCAATGCTTTTATAGCATTTTTCTAGATGGGATGAATCGCCACTTTGCAGATATTGGTAAAATTCTTCGACACCTAATTGAAAATCAAGGGTGTGCATTCGCTCGGAGTTTATAATGATGGCCATCACCCGGGATGTCTTAAAAAAGTAGTTTGCTGTAAATCCCATCAAAATGATGCTTACAATTGCAATTGTACTTATTACTGATAGTTTTCTTCCGATTTTCAGATTCGAAAGCCATTTTTTTATCATCTTTTCAAAATTTTAATTAAGAAATCGAGCAATAACCCTACCTTAATTGAAGGCTTAAAAGTAGCAATTTTTAAGAAAAGTCAAAGAAAAATCTTTTGAAGGACATTCAATATCCTTGAAAAAATAAATAACCCATTTAATGATCAATTTTGTCTCTTCAAAATGCATGCTTTTAAAAATCTCAGAATTTCATCAATATTCTAAAACTAACTGGAATTAATCTATCACCACATATTTTGCTATTACAGAAACTCAATTTTTACCTCTTTTAAAAATTTCTCTTCAAGAATTACTGCAATTCGTTTTACAACAGTTCGTCTGATTTCGAGTTCGACGGGCAGGCTTGGGTCCTGATGTGCAATGTTGATGCGGGTTCCAACAATAAAATCAATTTCATCGCTTTGAAGAATCATTTTTACAATCTGGTCAGCCGGGCCCTTGTCGAGGGCAGTTTGATGGTTGAAATCTTTGAGAATATTGGAAACCTTTGTTAATGTGAGAATTCCTTCGGTTATAAGGTCAACACCGTCCATAAACGAAACCGGAGGAAGCTCGGGGTCATCAAAATCGAAGGTATCGGTAATTTCCTTCGACCATTCGCGGGAAATGATATCGCCCGTCGTTGCACCACATAAAACTTTTTTGCCTGTAAAAGCTTTTACCTTTTCGGCGTAAACCTTGTCGTTTTCCTGCTCATAAGGAGGGCCGGTGCAAATGAGCATTTTACGGGGTTCACGGAAATAAATTACAGCACAACTTGTGTCGTCTTTGGAGACAAAACCATCGTTTTGAACGGCTTTTTTTACGACCCTTTCGCCCAAATCCTGCGCCGAAATGTTATCATTTTTCTTAACCTCACCAATAACAAAATCAACCAAACTATCTCTTCCCCAGCCCAATAAAAACTGGTCGCTTCCCAAACCGGACTGTGTTATTCCATCGCTGCAAAATACAATTCTGTCTTCTTTTTGAGGTACGAAACTGCAACTACGAAGCTCTTTTCCCTGGTTTTTCTCGGTGTTCAGAATTATGCACTGCCAGCCCGGCTCAAACATCTGGTTTTCGCGAAGGATAAAGGTTTCCGGATTATCATATTCTAAAATACTTACTTTGCCTTCGATCTCAATATCAACAATTGTAAAAGTTGCATAGCTGATTTTTCGCTCGCTACACACCGGCAAAGTGTTCATGATGATTTCGGCAATTTTTACAAAATCCTTATGTTCCTCAGTAAAATTTGCTGCCATTGTTGATGTCAAAGTCGCCAGCATATTGGCTTTAACGCCATGCCCCATCCCATCTGAAAGTACAGCAACGATGCGGTTTTCTTCTTTTACCCTTTTATGGATAAAAACATCTCCGCAAATCCGCTCCCCGTCATGGTTTCGTTGCTGACAATTTACCTCTATGTGAAAATCTTTGTGCACTGCTTCAGTTTTCAAAATTTATACTATGATCTTATCCTATTTGCAAAGCGCTAAGGGCAAAGGGCAAAGAGCTAAGCGCAGAGGGAAGTCGGCAGTGGCCGGTTTCGGGATACGCCAAAATTCCACACTTCCACTCTTCCACCATTCCACTCTTCCATTCTTTCTACTCTGTGCTTCCTCTGTGTCCTCTGTGCCTCCGTGGTGCCCATTCTCCCACTCGCCGTTTCTTCCTCACTCTTCCTTCTTTTTCTGATGCAGTTGAATGATCGAATTGAGCATGGCCTCCGTTTTTGATGCGCCTTCGCCAAGCAAAAATCCTATTTTTTGCACCATACCAAGATTTTGGTCAATAACTTCGGTAACGCGGTGAATGATCTGCTCGTTGCGGACTTCAGGAGAAAACATGTCTCGCACGATGCCCCCGACAATCTTGTTTTTTTTAATCGAAAAAACACTTAGGTTCAAAAATGATTCCTCCACTTTAACATCCCGGCTGAGAATGTTTTCGCCGGTAGAGAGTACATTTTGAAAAACCTTGTAAAAAGCAACAGGAACCAGGGTTTTCAGGTCAGCGCCGCGCAAGCCGGGGATAATATCGTCAATCATCCGGGCTTCTTCTCCCAAAAGTTCGATAAAACCTCTGTTTGATGAAATCACCTTAAGTTTTTCGTCAACGACGATAACCCCTGATGGAATCTGATTCAGGATGTAACGTGAGGTTTCCATTTTATCATTCACCAAATCCAGTTCCTCTTTCCGGGTTTTCAATTCCGCCTTCAAACCTCCCAGTTCATCCGAGATTTTTTTATTGGTATCACGTAAAGTGGCGATGTAATTGGTTTTGTTTTTTAGTGTAAAGTCATAACACATATCTGTCCTTGAAATACCCTGGGCAATGGCTGTTGCAAAATGATTACAGGTTTTGAATCCACAGGCAGAGCAGCTTTTTTGTTCTGAAATTTCATCTTTGCCAAGCAATTTCAGGATTTCCTGCACCTTATTCTCCTCAGGTAATTCGAGGCGTTGGTCATCTTTTTTAAAAGTCCTCGTCAGGTTCAGGTCGCTGAATTTTGCCATTTCTTCGTGCCATTTATTCAAATCAAGGTTTTTGAGCCGCTTGTTGGCATAATCAACAACCAACGAATCTCTTAAATGTTTGTCGCCTCCGTGAGTCATCCCCGGACCCATTATACAGCCTTTGTTATAAAACAGGTTAAAATGCTTTTGAATATGATCAATATAATTTTCGAACGATTCGACGGCGTCAAGTGAATGAGGATCGCCATCGGCAGTAACAATTTTGCCATCAAGGAGCTTTTCGTTGATTCCGGCAGCCTGTAAAAAACCGTTGCTCACCGGATAAAGCGAGCCTTTAAACCCGATTGGCGGATCGAACTCAGAAAATTCGAGCTGGCTTTCGTGAATCCCGAATTCATCAAATAACTGCCTTAATTCGGTAAACGTCAGCACAGCATCAACTTTTTTATCATCCGAAAAAAGCTCAGCTTCGTTTTTCGTGGCGATGCAAGGCCCGATGTAAACAATTTTAGTTTCCTGCCCAAAAACCCTCCTTACAACCATGGCTGTGGCAATCATTGGCGAAACAATCGGAGCTAAATTATCCACAAGCGCCGGATGGAATTTCTCGACAAAGGCAACAATGGCCGGGCAATTTGAAGTGAGGTAATATTTTCCCTTAAAATCGTCGAAAAGCTTTTGATAAGC
>CAIYZW010000657.1 GCA_903930725.1 uncultured Bacteroidota bacterium | reverse complement strand
TCAGGGCAATTGTTTCATGGCTGGAGTTGGCTGTGGTACAATGGTTTTTGATACAATCACCCATACGCAGCAAGGTTTTGTTTATCCTTTCCTCCTCAAACTCGATGGTAGCTTGTCGGTTGATATTACTGAAAACAACCATCCCAATAAAAAATTTGTCTTGTTCCCAAATCCGGCTTTTGAAGAGGTTAATGTTGGTTCACGTTATGGTACCGAAAATGTAAAAGCGATAAATATTTTCGATCTTTCAGGAAGTTTGATTTTAACAGCAACATTAGATAGCAAGCAATGTTTCAAGGTAAATAATTTACAAACCGGGATGTATTTGGTCGAATTGTTTGCTGTCAATGGTGAAAGGTCTATCGAAAAACTTACTGTGCAATAATGCTTTACTCAATTAATTCATTAACAGCAAACAACAGCAAATTAAACAAGAGATTTTTGAATAAAAGAATTTGTTTATTAAATCGTAACTCACCGAAATTGAACCTAAAAACTGGCGGACTGCTGGTATCTTATTTACGAAATTGATGTTTTTTTGGTATAAATCATAAAAGTCAAGACTCAAAAAACAAATTAAATTTCAGAATTAGTTGAGTTTTGTTTTTGTTTTTTCTGGTTTATCCAGGTTAGGTTTATAAAACATCTTTTAAAGTTATACTCAATCCTATTTTAAAGCCCCCGAAATATTTTAACAAAACGCACATGTCATATTTAGAAAACAAATCTTTATTACAGGTTCTGCAGCAAAAAAAACCAAACGTTCTGGATTTTCAGGCTGCCGCCGAACGCCTCAGGCCGGTAATTCTGGTAACACCATTTCAGTTGAACGCCAGATTATCCGAACTATATCAATGCAGGGTTTATCTCAAACGTGAAGATTTGCAGCTTGTCCGTTCTTACAAAATACGGGGAGCCTACAATATGATAAGCATTTTGAGCAGGGAGAATAAGGAAAAAGGTGTGGTTTGCGCCAGTGCCGGCAATCATGCGCAGGGTTTTGCCTGGAGTTGTAAATCGCTCGGAATTAAAGGCGTCATCTTTATGCCAACACCCACACCCCGGCAGAAAATTAGCCAGGTCCGGATGTTTGGGGACAATTGGGTTGAGCTGATCATGACAGGCGATACTTTTGACGACTGCCAAAAAGAGGCCATTGATTATACCACCAAAAACAGCATGACTTTTATTCCTCCCTTCGACGATTATCGCATCATCGAAGGGCAGGGCACAGTTGGCCTGGAGATTTTAAAAGAACTCACCGACATCGATTATTTATTTATTCCAGTTGGTGGAGGAGGTTTGATTGCAGGAGTTTCAGAAGCATTCAGACAATTGCAGCAAAAAACCAAAATTATTGGGGTCGAACCAGAGGGCGCACCGAGCATGAAAATGGCCATTGAAAACAACAGGCCCGTAACCCTCGAAAGTATTGATAATTTTGTTGATGGTGCAGCCGTGAAACGTGTCGGTGAAATTACGTTTAAAATTGCCAAAGAAAACATTTACG
>CAIYZW010000656.1 GCA_903930725.1 uncultured Bacteroidota bacterium | reverse complement strand
TGATGCCATTAATTTTGTTGATAATACTGCGATACGAAAAAGCCTTCTTACCAACGAAACTGAAGTTGAAATAAAAAAAACTGAACCAACGGTTGGATAAAATATCCCCTTTCAAAATTTAGAGATTAAAAACTATGCTGAAAAACATAGAATTTGCGAACCCGGAATACCTTTATTTGCTGCTCATAATACCAATTTTGGTGGCATGGTACTGGTATAAAAATAACCGTAGCAAGGCTGAGATAAAAATTTCGACAACACTGCCTTTTGCTTCGGTTTCAAAATCGCCCCGCCAATACTTGTATCATTTGCTTTTTGTTTTGAGAGTAGTTGTTGTAGGACTTCTTGTTTTTGCGCTTGCCCGTCCCCAGTCATCAACAAGCCGGCAAGATGTAACTGTCGAAGGAATTGATATTGTAATAGCCCTCGACATTTCGACAAGTATGCTGGCCGAAGACCTCAAGCCCAACCGCCTTGATGCTGCTAAACAAGTTGCTCAGGATTTCATCAACGGCCGTTCGAACGACCGCTTTGCATTGGTTGTTTTCGCAGGAGAGACTTTTACCCAGGTGCCGCTTACAACCGATCATTCGATTCTTACAAATATGTTTAAAGATGTAAAAAGCGGAATGATTGAAGATGGGACAGCGCTTGGTGATGGCCTGGCAACGGCAGTTACGCGCCTCCGCGAAAGCAAAGCCATCAGCAAAGTTATTATCCTGCTCACCGATGGCGTAAATAATATGGGCGCGCTCGACCCAGCCTCATCTGCCGAAATTGCAAAACTTTACGGCATCCGGATTTACACCATTGGCGTGGGAAGTATGGGAATGGCTCCGTATCCCGTGCAAACTCCATTCGGAATGCAATATCAAAACATGGAGGTAAAAATTGATGAAGAGCTATTGAAACAAGTTGCAAAAATGACTGATGGAATTTATTTCAGAGCCACCAGCAACAGTAAACTCAAAGAAATTTATCACGAAATTGATAAATTGGAAAAATCGAAAATTGATGTTACCGAGTTTCATAAAAAAACCGAAGAGTTTTCGATATTGGCAATAATTGCAATGTTACTTTTTGGCCTCGAAATTTTACTCAAAAACACCATTTTTAAAACAACTCCATAATTTTAACCTTAGATAAATAAAATATGCAAATGTTGAAATTTGCCGAGCCTGCGTACTTTTACATGTTTTTGCTGATTCCGGTTTTTATCGCAGCTTTCCTGTTGATGCTTGCGTGGAAAAAAAATGCCATGATTAGGTTTGGCGAATCAAGACTGGTTAATTTACTGATGCCCGATAAATCAAAAAGCAGGGCAATAGTAAAATTCATCCTTTTAATGCTTGCCTTTTCATTGATTATTATTGGTTTAGCCAACCCTCAAATTGGCTCGAAGCTCGAAAAAATTAAGCGAAAAGGAATTGACCTCGTTATTGCCGAAGACGTTTCAAACAGTATGCTTGCACAGGACATCAAGCCCAGCCGACTTATGCGCGCCAAGCAGGCCATCTCAAAATTGGTTGACGACCTGAGCAACGACAGAATCGGAATAGTTGTTTTTGCCGGAAATGCTTACACACAACTACCCATCACAACCGATTATTCGGCAGCAAAGTTGTTCCTTTCAACCATAAACACCGACCTTGTTCCCTCCCAGGGCACCGCGATTGCCGAAGCCATCGAGCTTTCGGTTAGTATGTTTGATAAAAACGATCACGAAAAAGCTATAATCATCATCACCGATGGCGAAGACCATGAAGGCGATGCAGTAGAAGCTGCGAAAAAAGCAGCCGAAATGGGTATCAGGATTTACACCATCGGAATGGGTTTGCCGGATGGCGCGCCAATTCCCGATTATGACAAAAATGGCAATCAGATTGGTTTTAGAAAAGATTTGTCGAACAATACAGTTATTACAAAACTCGATGAACCCACGTTGCAGCAAATTGCCGCAACCGGAAACGGTAAATATGTAAGAGCCAACAACTCACAAGCTGGTCTTGATGCCATTTACAACGAAATAAACAAACTTGAAAAAACGGAATTTGATTCGAAAATATTTTCGGATTATGAAGACAGGTTCCAGTACTTTCTATTACCCGCCTTATTTTTATTGCTTTTAGAGTTTTTTATCTTCGAAAGAAGAGGAAAACGATTCAGGAATATCAACCTTTTCGGTGAAAATAGTAAGAAAGTTTAACCTTATGAGCCTTAACATTTTGAATATGAATATTTTTAAAATAATATTGCTTTTACTGGCCATTGGCGGGGTAAACCTATTTGCCGACGCCCAAGCCGAAAACAAATTTATCCGCCGTGGCAACGATGCTTTTAAAGAAGGTGACTTTAAAAAAGCTGAAATTGATTACAGGAAAGCGCTCGAAAAAAACCAAAATTCCACCAAAAGTGAGTTCAACCTTGGCGGGGCAATGTACGAGCAAAAGAGCTACGATGAAGCAACAAAAACTTACGAAAAACTTTCTGCTTCAAACCTTACACCTGTGCAAAAAGCCGGCACTTACCATAATCTTGGGAATTCGCTTTTACAATCCCAAAAATTTGAACCTGCCATTGAGGCCTACAAAAATGCACTCCGCAATAACCCTAACGACGAGGACACGAAATACAACCTCGAATATGCCAGGCGGATGTTGAAACAACAAGAGCAGCAACAACAAAACAAAGATCAGAAGCAAGACCAAAAACAGGATCAAAAACAAGATCAAAAACAAGATCAAAAACAAGATCAAAAGCAGGATCAGAAACAAGACCAAAAACAGGATCAGCAGCAAAATCAGAATCAGCAAAATAAAAACGACCAGCAACAACAACCGCAGCAAGGACAGATGAAACAGATATCGAAAGAAGATGCCGAGCGTATGTTGCAGGCTTTAAAAGATAATGAGAAAAAAACGCTTGAAAAAATCCGGCTCGAAAAGCTTAAAAATGCAAAAAAAATTAAATCAGAGAAAGACTGGTAATCCAATTTTCGACAAGTAGTACAATGATTAATTAATTAGTAAGTTTAAATATCGAAAATTAGAGGATGAAAAAGATAGTTTTTATAGTATCGCAAATATTTTTCTGGATTGCTGCCACAGCAATGGCCGACGATGTTCAGTTTACTGCACTTTCGAAAACAACAGTAACCGTTGGCGAAAATTTCCAGGTTCAATACAAAGTAAATGCCGAAGGTACCGGGTTTCGTGGCCCAGAATTTACTGACTTTCAGGTTTTAAACGGGCCGAGTACATCCACCAGCTCAAGTGTTCAAATAATTAATGGCCAGGTGTCGCGCGATGTCAGCTATGTTTTTACCTACATTTTGAGAGGAACCAAAGAAGGGACTTTTACAATTTCCGGTGCAACAATCAATTACCAGGGAAAACAGTACAATTCCAACATACTTACTATAAAAGTGGTCAAAGGAAATCAGGGGGCAAATTCAGGTAGCGGGCAATCTTCGACTCAAAGTGGAAACGACAACGATGTTTTTATTAAAGCTTACATCACCAATCCTACTCCGGTGCAGGGAGAGCAAATCATCATTACTTACAAAATTTTTACAACCATTCCTATTTCAAATATTGATGCATCCAAGGTATCATCATTTCCAGGATTCTGGTCAACGGATTTATTGGCAAAACAGGCTGGTGCTGCTCAATCCAAGGAAGTCGTTAACGGAAAAGAATATGTTACCGCCGAGATAAAAAAATTCGCGCTCGTCCCCCAACGAAGTGGCGAAATTGCAATCGAAGCCGGCGAAATAACATGTGTGGCACAGGTAAGGACCCAGGCACAAAAAAGAAATTCAGATCCGTTTTTTGATAGCTTTTTTAATGACCCGTTTTTCAACAGCCGTTACCAAAATGTCGAAAAAAAGCTATTCTCGAATAGTCTTAAAATTGATGTTAAACCTCTGCCGGTAAGCGATAAACCAGATTATTTCAGTGGAGCTGTGGGCAGTTTTACTTTTGATTCGCAAATTGATCGCACCGAAGTTAAAGCAAATGAAGCGATTACATTAAAATACACCCTCAAGGGCAAAGGAAATATCGAACTTATTGACCCACCAAAAGTGATCTTTCCGACCGATTTCGAGGTTTACGATCCGGAAGTAAAAAATAATATCAAATCCGATGCAAGCGGAGTTTCGGGCATCAGAACATTTGAATATCTGGTAATACCACGCAATCCAGGGAGTTACTTGATAAAACCTGTTCAATTCGCCTATTTCGACATCAACAAAAGGCAATACGTCAGCACAATAACTCCTGAATACAAAATTAATGTTTCGAAAGGCGATGGCAGCGCTGCCAATATTGTTTACAACGGTTCGGCAAGCCAGGAAGACATTAAATACATCGGCAAAGATATCAGGCACATCAAACTTGCTCCTTATGAACTTAGGCCAGTCGGTTCTTTCTTTTTCAGGTCGAATATGTTTTTTGTTCTTCTCTTTTTACCATTTGTTCTCTTTGTTTTGATTTTAATAATCTGGCGAAAGAATCTGGAACGCCGCAGTAATGTTGCACTGATGAAAAACAGGAAAGCCACAAAAGTTTCGCGGAAACGATTACAGGCGGCAGCGGTGTATTTAAAAGAAGCAAAAGAAAATGAATTTTATGTTGAGATTTCGAAGGCTTTGTGGGGCTACCTGAGCGATAAGTTTACTATTCCACGTTCCGAATTATCAATCGAAAATATTCAGGACCGGTTAACGAAAAAATCCGTGAACGAAGAAATCATCAACCAGTTTATCGAAACACTTAACAATACTGAGTTTGCCAGATTTTCCCCGGGAAATAAATCCGAAAACATGGAGAATATTTATAACGAAGCCTTAAGTTTAATTATCAAAATTGAGCGGGAACTCAAATAAATCTTCCATCTAAAATGAAAAAACTCTTGTTCATCATATTTTTATTCGGCACCCTGGCGGTGCAAGCCGATGAAAATCAACTGCTTATTGATGATGCCAATAAAAAATACAACGAGGCCTCCTATCGTGAAGCCGCCGACCTTTATGAAAAAGTCCTGCTTAATGGATTTGAATCTTCCAAACTTTACTACAATCTTGGAAATGCCTACTTTAAACTTAAAGATATGGCTTCGGCGATTTTGTATTATGAAAAAGCCAATAAAATAAGCCCCGGCAACGAAGACATCCTTTTCAATCTTAAAATAGCAAATAACAATATTGTTGATAAAATTGAGATAGTTCCTGAGCTTTTTTATGTGCGTTGGTGGAACACTGTTACACACATCTTTACTGTTGATCAGTGGGGCATTATAAGCCTTATTTTCATTATTTTAGGCTTGGGAATGGCTCTCATTTTTCTTTTATCGGGAGTAGTTTGGATGAAAAAATATTCGTTCTGGCTTGGAATTGTTTTCCTTTTCGTTACAATTTCATCGTATTCGCTGGCTAATGAACGGTTTAATTCGTTTAAGAAAGAACACGAAGCCATCGTTTTTACACCAACCATCACTGTTAAAAGTTCACCAAGCGATAAAAGCATTGATCTTTTTGTGATTCATTCGGGTACAAAAGTTCAGATAACTGATCATGTCGGCGACTGGTACGAAATTAAAATTGCCAATGGCAGCGTAGGCTGGATGCTGGCTGAAAACATAAAAATGATTTAAAAAAAAATCCTGCCAAATGGCAGGATTTTTTTTTGACTATAAACCCAATTTCGTTTTGATGTCGGCAGGCAGGCTGTTTTTGTTTAACAGTAAATAAACCGTATTCAATTTTATGTAAGCCTCCGAAAGGTTCAACTCACTGTTGCCACTTGAACAAACCTTTTTGGCAAGCAGGTATTCATTATTTTTCTTATCCTTATTCAAACCAAAAACCAGCATGTAACCCAGGTCGGTTTTAAGGGCTGTGGTATATTTTTCCTGCCTTTCGGCTGGAGAAATAACCTTTTCGGTAACAGGTTCCTTAACTAAAACTTCGGTTTCGTTTGCTTTTACACCAGGCATTTTTGCCGCCGGTACCAAGGCAATATTTTCATCTGCAAAAACCATCTTAGTTACGATATCGCCGCACCAGATTACAGGAAATCCTTTTTCGACAGAACTTTTCATTAGTTTAACAAGTTCATCGGGAGCTACATTAAATGCCTTTTCGTCGGACCAGTTGCCTTTCATTGAAAGCACAAAAGGTTTGTTCATTTCTTTGGTGATGTCCGATGAAATCAAAATATAATCGCTCGCTTTCAGTCCGGATTTTTCAGCAAAACTCTTTGGTGTAAAGTCTACATCGTTGTACTTAAAATTAATCATTGGTTCGCCAATGTATCCAAGAAGTGCTCCATCGAAAATATTCTTCCATCTTTCGCTAAAGTTTCCATTCTCTTTATCCACAACCATCCTTAATGTTCCTTCTAAAATTGCATCCATCTGCCCAGCATCAGCGGCAAAAGGATCTTTTTCGGATTTCAGGTAACCCACTTCGGGAACCATTCCAAATTCATTAAATGATTTGATTACATCACTTGCAATTCCATCTTCTTTAATCCTGATCTTGCCTTTGCTTTTAAGATAAAAATCGGCCTTTTGCAAATAGGAACCATGAATGAAGCCCATTTCAGACAAATCAACTTCTTTCTTCTCTATTCTTAAAATTTCAGCCTCCAAAAGCGCTGCACCGGCATTACTCCAGCAAGAGCCCTGGCGTTTCAAATCTTTGGTTGGTGTGGTGGAGATTTTCTTGATGGAAGTAATTCCGTAAAATGTTTCCTGAGCTGGTACCACAGCAGCAATCAACATGAGGAAAACAACAAGAAAGGTAACGGTTGAATTATTAATTCTCATAAAAAAATATTTAAGTTAGTTATTAATCATTGTAATTATTAGCGAATCACGGCAAAAATAATATTTTCGGATAAGGTTCCAATCAAAAATTGTACTCAAAAATGCAAAAACCAGTAGCTAGCCTGAATAAAGCGACCTAAAATAAAAACAGAACAACGGAAAATAAACAGAAAAGGATATTCGATCAAGCCAAATTATTTAAAATGGATTTGAATTGCCAAAAATCAACGCTTGATTGGAAAATTTTTTTCAACTTTGTTCAATCAAATTTTGGTTGATTTTACGGGTATTTCAGGCGATTTTTGAGCGGATTTTCATAACACCGTTAACTGATTTTGAATGGCCGTAAACTGATTACAAATTGAATAGTAATTCGTAGTTGGCTATTTTTGTTTGTTTTAACAGCTAAAAATGAATAATTTAAATTAATAATTATAAATAGCAGAAGATTATATTTTTGAAAAAAGGTGTAACTTGTGCCGCTTTTAAAAAATCGAATTTTACGATACTAACTTTATATTAATCTAACTAAAATGATATGAAAAGTAAACTTTTACCATTTAGCTTTTTATCTTTAATTCTTGGGTTTACTACTATTATCCTTGCTTCCGGGTGGATTTACATCAATCAACCTGCAGAACCACAAAATCAGGATAATAGCGGCAATAAAGCTGCCACCGAGTACCTGAATAAAATGCGAAATAATCAGGTAACGGGCAAAATTGACCCAAGTGATGTAATTGCTGCAAGAAAGCAAGCTGAACAAATGCAGCTTAAATCGGGAAATGAACTTGGGCTAAATTGGGAAGAAATGGGGCCTGATAATGCTCCCGGTCGCGTGAGGGCAATAATTTTTGACATCACTGATCCTACCACCCAAACATTGATTGCCGCAGGGGTTACCGGAGGTTTATGGAAAACCACAAATTTAGGATCAACCTGGAATAAAATTGATCAGATTTCTCCAAATAAATATGTTACCTGCATGGTTCAGGCCACTGACGGAACAATTTATGCCGGTACCGGCGAAGCGTTCTGTTCGACTGATGACACCTATTATGGTGGATTTGTTGGACAGGGTATCTTCAAATCAACAGATAAAGATAATTTCGAACTCATCTCGGCAACAAAGCCATTAATTACGCAAAATTCTGATACTGTTGATTTTGCATACATCAACAATCTGGCTGTTGATCCATCTACACAGCGTCTTTATGCAGCCACCAACACCGGCCTTTGGTTTTCGAATGATGGAAATAGCAACTGGCAAAAAGTAACCCAAAGTTATTTTGACACAACCGTTTTTAATGTCACACTTTCGATAGATTCGCTGATTCATTGCAGTACTTATGAAGTTGATGAAAACGGAAATATTTTTAACATCACCAATCCGGTCTATTCAACACCAGACACATCCAATTATCTGAAAGAAGTTGAAAGTAATGTCAGAAAAATTGTTCAATTAGGAAGATTGGCCTGTTCCAGCGTTTCCGTTGCTTCTGACGGAACTGTTGCTGCAACTTTCGGGAATATGGTTTATACTGCTCCCGGAGGAGATAATCTTACATTTACAAATCGTTCAAAGAATCCGACAAACCCTAAAGAAATTAGCCGTGAAAATCGGGCATATACCACAAAACTAACAGTTTACGATACACTTAATCCAAGCACGCCCTACACAAGAACATTAACCTTTTCGACAGTTTCCAATTGGGGTTTTACAGCACAGGATGGTGCCAGCCCGCTCTCAAATAACCCCGGACGTACCGAAATTGCCTTTGCACCAAGCGATCCTAACGTCCTTTATGTTGTTGGTACAGGCCAATTTGGGTATCTCGACAATATTTATCTTTCCGAAAATAAAGGTGAAACATGGGAAATCATTTTACCGGGTGGTTCATCGTTAGAGATTTTTAATGGAACAGGTTGTTTTAACAATACCATTACCGTTTTTCCGGATGACCCTCACAAAATCCTTGTTGGTGGTCTTGACATGTGGTATGGTAAAAAGTTTGGAAATACCAGCGGTTTTTACGATTGGGGTTCTGGTGAAGTTTCTTCAAGCATGTTTGATGAATCATCACCTTATTATCTTCCTTCGGGACATCATAAATATGTTTTCCGTCCAGGCACAAGCTCAAAATTTGCAATTGCGACAAACCGTGGTATCTCTATGGGAACCTTTACAAACACAAACATCGAATTTCAGCGAATTAACAGAAATCTTGCTATAACACAATGCTACACCGTTGGAATTTCGGCAAACAGGCAGGAGATTCTTTGTGGGGCACAAGGTGATGGAACTCAATATATTAGTGGGAATGGAAATACTCCACAATATGCCGAACAAATCCTGACTGGTAATGGCGGATCTTGTGCAATTTCATTAATTAATCCTGATGCTTTTGTTTATAGCCAGGGAGCAGGTGTAATTCAAAGGTCTGAAGATAAAGGTGCAACAACCTCCTTTAATTTTACGGCTCCCGGAAGTAATATTTTCATAACACCATTTACCTTATGGGAAAGTTTTAACGATCAGAATTCCCGCGATTCCGTTAAATTCTTTGCTGATAAAGATTATTCACAAGGAGATTTCATTGTCGGGAGAAGTACCAATTTCGCTTATCCATTCAATCATCTGCTCGACCAAAATCTGGCAAAAGGCGATTCTGTGGTAATAAAAGATGTTGTTCAGTCTAAATTTTTCCATGCTATTGCTGGTGCGGTTTATGTTACTAAAGATTTAATCAAATTCGGCCAGGAACCTAATTTCTGGAAAATAGCCAACACACCTGGTTTTCCAACAAGCATTGCAGTTTCCAATGACGCAAATTTTGTTTTTGTTAGTACCGACAACGGAAAGCTTTATAGGATTTCAAATGTGGCTTATGCTTACGATTCCCTCAGAGCCGATGTAGGAAGTAGCGCTTGCATTATCGCTACCAACGAATTGGCTATCCCACAATTTACCAACAGGTTTATTACCTCAGTTTCGGTTGATCAACAGAATTCAGAGCATGTTATCGTTACCCTGGGAAATTACGGTAACGAATCATATATTTACCGGACAACCAATGCATTGGATTCAGCAAGTGTTGTTACCTTTACTGATATTACATCCGATCTCCCAAAAATGCCACTTTACTCATCAATCATCGAAAAATCGAATTCCAATGTTGCCATCATCGGAACAGAATATGGAATCTACACAACTAGCAATCTTAATGATGAAAATCCTAGCTGGGTTAAGGAACAAAACGGAGTAGGAATGATTCCTGTTTTCCAGATTAAACAACAGATACTCTACAAACCAAGTTTTACTACTTCGACAACAGTTTATCCAGAAGTTAAAAATTTTGGTGATATTTACATTGCTACCTTTGGAAGAGGCGTTTTCAGGGACGAAAAATACCATACTGTAGGAATTAACGAACCGGTAAATCCTAAAACCAACTTCGCAGGTTCATTGGCAATTTTCCCAAATCCTGTTAACACACAGGCAAAAGTTACTTTTGAAACTACCTCATCAAAAGATGTTCATTTAAATGTTTATGACCTGACTGGCAAAGTTGTTAAAACACTAAACTTTAATTCGTTGGGCGCAGGCAAACAAGAAGTGATGGTAAATTGTTCCGATCTTAAGGCTGGAACCTACCTCATAAAAGTAAGTGCAGGAAACGACAGTGGCAGTTTAAAATTCATTGTCAGGTAATAAGTTGAATTTGATAATCTTAAAAAGTTTATAACATGAAAAGATATTTATTTACAGTTGTATTGTTTTTAGTCGCATCATTCATTTATTCTCAGGTGCGGATAGATACTCCAGTTTTGGTAACACCAGCAGATGCAAAAACCAACCAGATGCCAGATGTTATTTTAGACTGGAACGCCGTTACAGCAGCCGTTACTTACAGAGTTCAACTTAGCTCAGATGCTTCATTTACTGCCATCGTTGTTGACTCGGTAACCGACCTGACCGCAATAAAGAATTCCAAGCTTGATTTCAACCTGCAGTATTTCTGGAGAGTTAAAGCTATTGATGTAAATCTGAACGAATCATTCTGGACGCCAACGTGGTCGTTTACTACTTTTCAGAAATTGGATCTTGATAAACCAAATAATGCTGCCGTAGCCCAGATTTGCGATGTACAGTTAAAATGGAAAACCAAAGTTGGAACAACCAACCTTAGTGGAATCGAACATTTTGATATTCAGCTTGATGTTGTGCCAGGCTTTACTTCTGCTCAGATGTTTACCACTTCAGGTTCCATCTACCTTGTTACGATGTCACAACTAAATTTCGGAAAATTATATTACTGGCGCGCCCGCGCCCGTCATTCGGCGGATACATCAAGCTGGAGCGATTCAAGGACTTTTACTACACTTGATCAATTTTCGCTTAAGAAACCTGATAATAACAGCATAGATAACGATTTGAATGTTCAAATGAGGTGGGATGATGTATCCGGAATTAAAAAATATGATTACCAGGTTGATGTGGATCCAGATTTTAATACTGCTACAACTTACGTAACCGATACATTTAGGGTTACTCCTGAAGATCTTAAATATGGAACTACATATTACTGGCGAAGCAGAGCAAGGCATGACAACGATACAACTTTGTGGACCGCAAACTGGAATTATACTACTGCTGCAACTGTTGTTCCTAGCTCACCAGAAAATGGTTCTGATAGCGTTTCGATAAAACCTCAATTAATCTGGTCACAAATTAAAGGAACAACAAGCTATCAGGTTCAATATGATGAAAGTATTGATTTTACCAATCCGGAGAATTATTTTCAAACAGCTTCCGACACAGAGGACCCAATTTTTAATGTTTTGTACAAATTATCTTCAAATCAGGTTTATTACTGGAGAGTCAGAGCCTGTAGTCCGGTTGATACAAGCGCTTACAGTGAAGTATGGTCCTTCACAACTTTACCGGCTGTTGGCATTAATGATGAATATTTTGCAAACTCACAGGTTAGTTTATCTCCAAATCCCGCAAAAAACAATGTACGCTTGCAACTTAATTTGACCGAGCCGGCAGTTATCGAGTTTTCGATTATGGATTTGGTTGGTCAAACATTGATCACCGAAAATTTAAATACTTCAGTTGGGTTGAATAATTTCACGGTAAATCTCGAAAATCTTGCCAACGGCATTTACCTGGTAAAAATGCAAAGAGGCGCAAATATGTGCACAAATAAATTGGTTATCAATAAATAGCAATTTTAAATAATATTAAAAAAGCCGCTTTGTTCAATGCGGCTTTTTTATTTTTTGGATAATCATAAAAAAGGGTTGACAGGAGTGCGGACAACCCTTCGGTTTTATCATTCATTAATTTCTAACTACCAAGTGTTGCCACCATCACAGCTTTTATAGTATGCAACCTGTTTTCGGCCTGATCCCAAACTATGGAAGCGGGTGATTCAAAAACTTCTTCGCTTACTTCCATGGCCGGAATGCCGAATTTTTGATAAATTTCTTCACCAACGCTGGTTTCGCGATTATGAAATGCAGGCAGGCAGTGCATAAATTTCACATCAGGATTTCCGGTTTTCTTCATCAAATCAGAATTTATCTGATAGGGCAGCATCATCTTAATCCTGCGATTCCATTCTTCTTCGGGTTCGCCCATCGAAACCCAAACATCGGTGTAAAGAAAATCAGCGCCTTTTACACCTTCTGCAGGCTGGTCGGTAATTGTGATTTTTGCACCAGTTTCCTTTGCAATTTCCTTACAGGTGGCAACAAGTTCTTCCGAAGGCTGCAGCTCTTTTGGTGCAACTGCACGAAAATCCATGCCCATTTTTGCAGCGCCAACCATAAGCGAATTTCCCATATTATTCCGGGCATCACCAAGATAGGCAAACGAAACCTGGTGCAATGGTTTATCGCAATGTTCATGCATGGTTAAAAAATCTGCAAGAATCTGAGTTGGATGAAACTCGTTGGTAAGGCCGTTCCAAACAGGAACTCCGGCATATTTTCCAAGCTCTTCGACGATGTCCTGGCCATAGCCACGATATTCGATTCCATCGTACATTCTGCCAAGAACACGGGCAGTGTCTTTCATTGATTCTTTTTTGCCCATCTGCGAACCCGAAGGGCCAATGTAGGTAACATGTGCTCCCTGATCGAGGGCAGCAACTTCAAAAGCACAACGCGTGCGTGTAGAATCTTTTGCAAAAAGTAAAACTACATTTTTGCCTTTCAGCCGCTGTTGCTCTAATCCGGCATATTTTGCCTTTTTGAGATCGGCTGACAGATCAAGTAAAAATTTGATTTCCTGTGGTGTAAAATCCAAAAGTTTAAGGAAGTTACGATTTCTTAAATTAAATGCCATTTTTTTATATTATTTGTTGATAATTATACCATTACAATTCTTGTTCCGCCATTATCAATGCCAAGTTTGGTTGTTTTGGTAATGATTGCGTCTTTTCCACTATGTTCGACAAAATAAATTGCGGCTCTGATTTTTGGAGCCATGCTACCTTCGGCAAAATGACCTTCGGCAAGGTATTGCTTTGCTTCAAAAATATTCATTCGGTCCAGTGATTTTTCCTGAG
>CAIYZW010000655.1 GCA_903930725.1 uncultured Bacteroidota bacterium | reverse complement strand
GACAAGGCTTAAGCAAATTCTGATAAATCTGGCGAACAACTCGATAAAGTTTACCGAGGATGGTTTTGTCAAAATCACCATCGAATTACAAACATCGCAGGAAGATAAAATTAAATTGCTTTTTAAGGTAAGCGATACCGGGATTGGGATTTCGGAAGACGGTAAAGTAAGGCTTTTTAAAGAGTTTTCGCAATCGGAGAAGTCAACATCACGCAAGTTTGGCGGTACAGGACTTGGTTTGGCAATTTCAAAAAAATTAACCGAGCTTATGAAGGGTGAGATTGGTGTTGACAGCACATTGGGAAAAGGATCCGAATTTTGGTTCACAGCCGAGTTTTCAATAGTCAAGCCAGGCGACGAAAAAAAGGAAATAAAACTAAAAACCATCAAACTACCTTCAAAATCGCTCAATATTTTATTGGTTGACGACAATGTTATCAACCGGAAAGTGGCGCTTTTCAATCTTCAGAAATTAGGGCATCGTGTCGAATCTGCCGAAAATGGCGCAGAGGCAGTGGTGAAATTTAATACAGGTAGTTTTGATGCAATCCTGATGGATATTATGATGCCCATCATGGATGGTTACGAAGCCACCCGTGAAATCAGGAAACTTGAACAGGAAAATAATCTCGACCCGATCCGTATCATTGCCATGACCGCCAATGCCGAAAAAGGAGAGATGGACAAATGCATTGACCTTGGAATGGATGATTATATCAGCAAACCTTTCCGCCCCGAAAGCCTTGAAGAAAAGCTTCAGCGCTAAAATTGCAAATTGTTTAAGTTAAGACGAATTTACCCAAAAATAAATCAGCAAAAACCAGTGCGGGATTTTGGTGGCAGATAAACCCCTGGAATTTGGCGACAAAAAAGCCTCCGGAGTTTCTTAAAAAACTCCGGAGGCTTTTTATAAACCCGCCGGTCCGCCAGCGTTCGACTGAGCTCACGCCGAAGTCTGGCAGAAGGCGGTTTTTCACTTTTTTATGACGCTGTCAGGTGCTGCGCACGCTGACAGGTCTTTTGGTTCCAAAACCTGTCAGCGTCGTAAGACCTGTCAGCGTTTTTTAGAAGTTGCCCGGCTGGGTAGTCTTTGTAATGCCGCCCACACTGGGTTATAACACCGGATATGAATGAATTTCATTGTCAACCTTGTTTAAAGCGAAATTGCAAATTCCGGTTAGCCTGGGGGATTTTATATATTAAAGTGCTGCCAGGCATAAAACGACATTGATTCATTACTGTTAAATGTCGTCGTAAGTTCCCGCAAACGTTTTACACCCTTGTAAATGACTTGCGGGAACTCCCGCAAACGTTTTACACCCTTGTAAATGACTTGCGGGAACTCCCGCAAACGTTTTACACCCTTGTAAATGACTTGCGGGAAATCCTGAAAGTATTTTACACGCGTGTAAGTAATTTCCTTGAACCCAAGAAACCATTTTACACCCGTGTAAGTAACTTTCTTGAACTCAAGGAACCATTTTTACGCGTGTAAATAACTTTCTTAAACTCCTGAAAGCATTTTGCACCCGTGTAAATAACTTTCTTGAACTCCTGAAAGCATTTTACACTCATGTAAGTGACTTCCTTGAACTCAAG
>CAIYZW010000654.1 GCA_903930725.1 uncultured Bacteroidota bacterium | reverse complement strand
TGTCGTAAATCGGATCAAAAGTACGTGTGTTATCCGGCTTAAAGTTTTTGTATGGGCCGAAGGCCGGTTTGATGGGTGGCAAACAAACACCGTTTGCTTTCATCTCGTCTGATTCTTCGGGAGTAATTTTATAATGAGGATCAATCGGGGCTTTTTGAGGAAGCGGCTGAGCATAAAGCCCAGCAGCGAATAGGGCGATCATGGCCATCAATACGATTTTTGTTTTCATTATTAATGCAATATTAGTAGTTTGTGAATTTCGTTACCGCTATCAAATTTTGATGTTTTAAAATGAACATTCAAAAGATAAACCCCATTGTTGAGATCGGAAATATTAACCTGTTTTTCGATCTTTGGTTCACCGGGAAATGAATGTATTTTTCTGCCTGAGATATCTGATATGGAGATTTCTAAAATCTGAAAATCCTGATCGTCCAGATGTTCGATAAAAACGTAACCTTTGGCTGGGTTTGGATAAATCCGAAATTGCGTTCTGACAGTCTGATTTTCAAAAATTCCGGGACTTGATGGCTCGGTGCCTTTAAAATATGACAGGCCACCGGAATAGTTCCCGACCAACATTTCGGGATATTGGTCGCCATCAAGGTTGGTGATGGCAACGGCGCTTCTAAGACCTTCATTAATTCCGGGAAAATTTTTAGTAACAAGTTTAAATTGCCCCTCCAGGTTATTCTCGATGCTGGTGTAATAAAAAATGTCGCCAAATTCCGATCCGGTAAAAAGGTGAATTTTCCCATCTTTATCTTTAAAAAAATGAGGAACACAAAATCCCATAACCGACAAATTGGGGTCGCGCACATCAACCCCTCCCAGGCTGTCGGTTTTAAGGATAAACGAAGGTTGGACTGCCGAACCCCGGTTTTCGTAATACGAAATTGTGCCATTTCTTTTTCCAACGGCCAGGTCTGGCAATCCATCTGAGTTTAGATCAAAAATCTGTGGAGCGCTAAAATCGCCGGCATCAATGTTTTGATAATTTTCCTCGCGAAATTCAAATTCGGCAGGTTGTCCGTTCAAAGCTGTGTTTTCGAACCTTGCCAAAGTTCCTTTCGCATTTCCAACCAGCATATCATCATCATAATCGCCATCAAGGTCGCCAAAGGTTGGGATTGCCGCAAAAAACGGGTCATCATCAGGAAAAAAAGATGAAATATGGGCAAAGTTTCCGTCAACAATTTTAAACTCAGGCTCGATGGAAGTTCCGGCATTTTGGAGCAAAGCCAGTTGCGAATGATAAATACAGGTTAACGTGTTGCCCTGCCAGTAATAAACCGAATCGAGATATCCAAAATTTCCGACCACCAGATCCATCAGACCATCTTTGTTGTAATCAAAAAAAACGGGAACGGCTCCTGAGCCAAAATCGAGCATTTTATCCTGGAAAAGTGATTTGGATTGTAGCTCAAATATCGGCGGTTCGCTTACGCTGATATCTTTATAAAACCAGGCATTTTTGATGTTTTCGGATTTAACAAGACTTGGATCGAAATTGGAAACCAGCAGGTCTTTCCGATTATCGTTGTTGATGTCGAGATAATTCATCACCGGAAACGAAAGCAGGTTGATGGGAACATCATAATCGGGGAAGTTAAAAGTGTAAGAAGTCATGAGTGCTTCGTCCGGAGTTCCGCCATTGATAAGCAAAGCAGGGGCGCTGTAATCAACATCTCCGAGAAGTAAATCGTCGAGGCCGTCACCATTTTCATCCAAAACCAAAAATGTTGAACCCGAGTGGCGGTAGCCGCCATCATGGATTTGTTTCTTATCAAAATTCAACATTTCGTGGCCTCTTTGGAAACAGGTATCCAGAATAATCTGATTTGATTCATCACTTTCGGCAAACTGGCCCCAGCAGGTTTCGGTTTTGCGAAAAATAAGTGAATCGGCGGTTCCATATGTTTCGATGGATTCGTTGACATGTAATTCGACGAAGGAACCCAGCCCCCAAAATGATAAAATATCAAGGTCGCCATCCTTGTCAATGTCAATAATGGCGGGATAATCGGCGTAAGTTACCAGGATATTTACATATCCCGAACCCTGGAAAGATTTGAGGTAAGGATAAACAACCAGTTTAAATTCAGGTTTTGTTGTCCCGAAGTTCCGGTAAACTTTAATCCCGGCAAAGCCTTTTGAATAGGTAAAAATGTCGGTTTTTCCATCGTTGTTGTAATCAGCAAAAATCACCCAATCGTTAAAACCGGGCAAGCTTTCGGCCATTTCAGGTTTGAATTCGTAGCTCACCTGATTTTGTACTCCGAGGTTTTTGTAGGTTAAAGTGCGGTTGCCGTGCCTGTCGAAAACCACCATATCTTTAAAACCATCATTGTCAAGGTCAATTTCGTTAAACTGACAGGAATTTAAACCACCAGCCCAGGCATCGGCAAAGGTATTTCCGAGACTGTCGGAAACAGGAATGTTATACTTCTTCTCGAAACCAAAACCTACAGGCAATTGTGCCATTAGTCCAGATATCCAGGAAATAACCAAAACATTGATGATGAATAATTTATATTTCATTAATAAAAGTTAGAAAATGTTTTACAAATATAACAAACTAACCAAAGAAAGGATGGGGCGTCCGGAAAATAATGGATGAGATCGGGAATGAATTGAACCACAGCAGGTACAATAGTTTCGATATTGCCTTAGGAAATCCTTAAACAAAGGTTTCTGACAATTTCCCAACTTCCTTCTAAAATTTCACTACATCTCCTCCCCTACCCAAAAAAATCGTTTACCTTCGTAAAAAGTTTAAAATCGAGTGTCCGTATCATGAATAAAACCAGGAGTATATTTTTCTTAATTTTTCTAACAGTCTTTATTTTAGATATTTCAGGTCAAAATAATGCCGGATTATGTCAGCAATACTTATTTCAACACGATGATTTTCCAATGAAACCGGGCACTCAAAGATCTGGAAAATTTGTTACCGACTCGACCTATTATTACCTCGCAAATCTTTTTGGGCAAACCTGGCTGAACACCTCGCAGTACAAGGTAAACGAACGCGACCGCTTTGGTAATTTCATTAAAGCCACCACCTTTAATTTTGATACGCTGGAAACGACCTGGTATGCCGGAAACACTTACGAAGCAGCCTATTTCGATAGCATCCACACATCAACCTGGACGGCAAATGTTTGGGATTTGAAAGTTGGCGTCTGGCGCATGTCTGATTCGATTTTATACCTGCCCGATGGTTCGCCCGAAATTGCCTGGTTTAAAGTGTGGGATGATATTGGTTTTAAGTTTTTGCGTGGAAAGCGTGTTTCATATTTTTATCTCGAAAACGGAAATACCGAAAAACAGTTCACCCAGGCTTTTGATACGTTGACCCGTAAATGGAAAAACGACCGCCAGGATTTTTATGAATACAACAGCCAGGATTTAATGAGCAAAAACACCGTAATAATTTGGGATACATTGAATTTACTATGGGCAAACAGCGAACTGATTAGTTTCTCGTACAATGAAAACGACCTTTTGACGGGGCAGATTAATCAGGAATGGAATGCCGGCCCGGCAACATGGCAAAACCGGTTTAAAGCCGAATTTACCTACAACATTTTCGGACTGCCCGATGAAAGATTTGTTTACGAATGGATTGAAGCCACCGGAACCTGGTTAAATATGACGCACACGAAAAATCTTTACAACCTGGATTCGCAGCTTACCGAAACCTTGTATCAATACTGGGACAATGATGAAAAAGCCTGGGTAAGTAATATTAAAATCAACTATTCCTACAATTCCCTGGGTTTAAGGACAGAAGTGTATTACCAGTTCTGGGATTTTTATAGTTGGGTCAATATGTCAAAATATCTTTACAATTATGATGAACACGGCAACCGCACTGAATATTTGTTCATTTCGTGGGATTTTGAGAATAATTTATGGCAAGATTTTTATAAAGAAACCAGCTACTGGTCGGAGTTCATCCCAATTTCGGTGGATGAGCTGAATTTCCCCAAAGTAAATATTTACCCCAATCCGGCCAGTGACGTTGTAAATATTACTTTTGAAACTGAGGCAAAAAACGCATTTTGCTTCCTGTTTTCAGAAGAAGGCAAATTGATGCAAAAGATGATTTTTTCGGGGAATTCGGCCAAAATAAACACTTCCGGTTTTTTGCCCGGCACCTACATTTTGAGGATTTCGGCAGACACACAAAGCCTTTCACGAAAAATTATTATCCACTAAGCTATTTATAATCAACGGTGCGAACCTACCAGGTTTTGAAAACCTGTTAGGTTTACCCCCGAAACAAAAAGAAAACTAAAAGAAAATTAATTGAACGAAAACTAAACATGAGCAAAATACTTGTAATTGACGACGAAAAAAGCATCAGGAACACTTTGCGTGATATCCTGGAATACGAAAGTTATAAAGTTGATACCGCCGACACCGGCATTGAAGGTCTAAAATTGGTAAACGCCGTTAAATACGATGTTATCCTGTGCGATATTAAGATGCCAAACATGGACGGCATCGAAGTTTTAGACCACATCATGAAAATTACCGACACCCCGGTTATCATGATTTCGGGGCACGGAACCATAGAAACTGCAGTAGAGGCCATCAAAAAAGGCGCTTACGATTACATCGCCAAACCACTCGACCTCAACCGCCTGCTCATCACCATCCGCAATGCCCTCGATAAAACCTTGCTTATCCGCGAAACCAAAATCCTAAAACAACAGGTAACGCAAACCTGGGAAATGATTGGCCAGTCGGAGGCAATGATGCAGGTTAAAGACCTCATTGGCAAAGTGGCGCCCACCAACGCCCGGATTTTAATAACAGGAAGCAACGGCACCGGTAAAGAACTCGTTGCACGCTGGATTCACGAAAAAAGCAACCGCGCCCAAAGCCCGTTTATCGAGGTTAATTGCGCGGCCATTCCTTCCGAACTCATCGAAAGCCAGCTTTTTGGCCACGAAAAAGGCTCGTTTACGTCGGCATTCAAACAACGACGGGGCGATTTT
Organism: uncultured Bacteroidota bacterium; assembly: GCA_903930725.1. Classification (GTDB taxonomy): domain Bacteria; phylum Bacteroidota; class Bacteroidia; order Bacteroidales; family 4484-276; genus CAJATL01. The sequence continues at coordinate 654 of CAIYZW010000654.1, read as the reverse complement.
GAATTAGCCATCGGAGGAACCTTGTTTTTAGACGAAATCGGAGATATGAGCCTATCGGCGCAAGCCAAGGTTTTAAGGGCTTTGCAGGAAAATAAAATTACCAGAGTTGGCGGCGAAAAGGAAATTCCGGTTGATGTGCGGATCATAGCTGCCACCAACAAAAACCTGAGCGACGAAATCGAAAAGGGAAATTTCCGCGAGGACCTATATCACCGCCTGAGTGTAATCATTATTCATGTGCCCGACCTCAACGAGCGCGAAGGCGACATCAGGCTTCTGGCAACACATTTTATGGAAGAAGTCAGTACTAAAATGGGCAAACAACTTTTGGTTTTTACTAATGAAGCATTCCAACGGCTCGAAAAAAACCGCTGGACCGGAAATGTGCGCGAACTCCGAAATGTTGTCGAACGCCTCGCCATACTTTGCGATAAAGAAGTTACAGAGGCCGATGTCGAGAAATATGTGCATCCACTGAATCAGGCGTGAGGCGATAGGCGTAAGGCATGAGGCGTAAGGCATGAGGCATGATATAGAAGGATTTGTGTTTTATGTGCCTTTGTATTTTGTTTTTTGTGATTTGTTTTTTGTGATTTGTTTTTTGTGATTTGTATTTTGTGATTTGTGATTTGTATTTTGTGATTTGTGATTTGT
>CAIYZW010000653.1 GCA_903930725.1 uncultured Bacteroidota bacterium | reverse complement strand
GGATTATGTGTTGGGGATACTCCTGTTTTCGCTGCTTTTTGGTTTCACTTTAGGAAGTACCGGCGACACCGGAATGGGCTTTGTCGAAAGCATCAGCCAGGCAAGCAATTCAAGCATCATCAACCCGATAATTGGTGGTATCATTTTTAACCTGTCGAATATCCTGCTCGTGGCTGCCATCGCAACCGCCGGCATGGCCATTGCTTTTCCGGTTGGCGTAGGCATTGCAATGGTTTTGGGTGTTTTGATTAATTATATTGCAGCTCCGGTTGGCGACCCGGTTTTTCTGTTTTTGGGCGTGGGTATCGTGGTTGTAGCCATTATTTTAGATGCACTGGCTTATAAAAAGCTTTCGCAAAGCAAAAAGAAAACACCAACCAAAGGCATTGTTCTTTCGGTAGTTGCCGGATTTCTGATGGCCTGGTTTTTCCGTTTTGTGGCAAGTGCCATTGCTGTTGATCCCGAAAATACTGCCGCCGGAATGGACGAAGCCGGAAAACTCACACCTTATGCCGCATTCTTCTTTTTTGTAATAGGCATTGTTATCAGCAATTTCCTTTTCAACACCATCCTGATGAAAAAGCCGATTGAAGGCGCCCCGGTTAATTTCAAACAATATTTCCAGGGCAATTTAAGGAGCCATATTTCGGGCATTATTGGTGGGATGGTTTGGGCTCTGGGAACTTCGCTTAGCCTTCTGGCAGCCAACAAAGCCGGTTATGCCATTTCGTTTGGATTGGGTCAGGGAGCTACGATGATTGGTGCTTTCTGGGGTGTTTTCATCTGGAAAGAATTTAAAGGAGCCAACAAATCCATCAACACCCTGTTGGCACTTATGTTTTTACTTTTTACGGCAGGCCTTGCGATGATTATCGTTGCCGGAACAAATTGAAATTATTTTTAATTCACTTTATATTTTAACATTTAAATCTTATCAAAATGAAAAAGCAAATTTTAGTTTTAATGTTGGCCGCTTTCATGGCCATTCCGTTCTTCTCCTGTAAGAAGGACAGCACCGATCCGCCTTCTGTTACCACAGCAGCTGTTTCGGCAATAAGCGGAACTACTGCTACATGCGGTGGCGAAGTAAAAAGTCAGGGTAGCTCAGAGGTTACCGCCCGCGGCGTTTGTTGGGGAACAAATGCAAATCCAACCATTTCCGATTCCAAAACTGCCGATGGCACCGGAATCGGCGTTTTCGTTAGCAGCATTACCGGACTAACTCCGGGAACAACGTATCACGTAAGGGCTTATGCTACAAACTCGAACGGCACAAATTACGGTGCTGATGTTTCTTTCTCAACCGGTGCACTGATTAAATCTGTCAGCTTTTATGCCGACTGGGCTGGTGGTACCGAAAAGTGGGAATTTACCTACGATGGTAATTCAAAAATTACAAAATTCGATAACTTCTGGGATGGATCCCCGGATAAAACCATCCTTTATGATTATTCGGTAGCTGGTAAATTAAAGCTGACAAGAGACGGTGAAGTTTACGGTGAATATGATCTTAACGCACAAGGTTACATTACGAAAGACCAGGATGGCAATACTTTCGAATATGATGCAAACGGTTTCCTTGTAAAGTTTTATGAATATTGGGATGATGCCAGCCATCTTAAATATGAAATAACAAATGCTGATGGCAATATCACCAAAATTACCACTTATGATGATGATGGCGTTACCGCCAAAAAAATCAAAGAATTTACTTATACTATCGGCGACAATGTAACTGGCATTCATCAGGCAAATGCAACTGATTCGGACTGGAAACCAATGGGTAATTTTTATGGAAAACCAAGTGCTAAATTGGTTGATTTCTTCGAATACTGGGATCCACGCGAATCGCCGATTGTAAAGTCAAAGTCTTCCTTTACCTATGTTTTTGACGGTACCAGACCAACCAAAGCAACTAAAACACTGGCTGATGGCTCAACCGAAGTGTGGGATTATACCTATTAGTAGCAGGATGTTTTTTAATCAAATCAACATTTTTTGAGAAAAATAATTTTTCATTGTTGACGAAAAGGGGTTTCCTGAATTTGGTTTCAGGAGCCTCTTTTCCTTATCAAAAACCAGGTAATTTATGATGAACACCAAAAGTTTAGGATTGATAGGAGGAATTGTATTCCTTTTTGTAATGATTCTTTTGCCGCTTCCCGATGGGATGAGTCCGGAAGCCCGCAATGCCGGAGTTGTGGCGTTATTTATGGCTATCTGGTGGATTACCGAAGCCATCCCGATTTATGCCACTGCCTTTGCGCCGATGGTTTTGTTCCCGTTACTTGGAGTTTTACCTGCAAAAGACACAGCAATTAATTACGGGCACGATCTCATTTTGATGATGATTTCAGGGTTTTTCATCGCCAAAGCCATCGAAAACCACGGCCTTCACAAACGCATCGCCCTTTTGCTTATCAAAGCTTTGGGGACAAGCAGGGCCAGGATTTTGCTGAGCATCATGATCGCCACAGCATTTTTATCCATGTGGATTGCCAATATCACGGCTGCCTTAATGATGCTGCCCATCGGGCTGGCCATTATTTTAAAAGAAGAGGCTGCAGGGAATACTGAAAGCAAATTTGGAACTGCCATTATGCTCGGCATTGCTTATGCTTCGAGTATCGGCGGAACGGCCACACTGATCGGCTCTCCAACAAATCTGATATTTACCGGAATGATGAGCAAAATATTCCCTGAGGCACCATCATTCAGTTTTTATTCGTGGCTCAAAATCGGGATACCAATTCTCATTATTTTTCTTCCGGTAATCTGGTATTATCTGGTGCGATATTTCAAAATCTCCGGCAGTATTCCGGGAAACCGCGAACACATCCATGACGAATTAAAACAATTAGGCAAAATGTCGTCCGGCGAAAAGCGGGTGATGTGGATTTTCGTTTTCACAACGGTTGGATGGATTTTCAGGGAAGATCTGGTTATTGATACCTTCGTTATTCCGGGTTGGAGCACTTTGCTGGGATTGAGCAAGTTTGCCAGTGACAGCACAGTTGGAATGTTTTCGGCAATGCTGCTTTTTATGCTTCCCGCCTCAAAAGGCAAACGCTTGCTCGATTGGAAATCGGCCAAAGAAATCCCGTGGGGCGTTGGCGTTATCGTGGGCGGCGGTTATGCGCTGGCCGAAGGCTTCAAAGTAACCGGACTGGCAACCTGGCTGGGCGAACAACTTTCGTTTATCTCCGGTTTTCACTTTTTGATAATACTATTTATTGTTGTAGGCGTGGTTTTGCTTTTTACCGAGATGAACTCCAACACGGCAACCGCCAATATTTTCCTTCCCATCCTTGCAAGCATTGCTGTTGCCGGCGCTATTAACCCGATTTTGCTGATGATTCCAGCAACATTTGCCGCTTCATTTGTATTTATGATGCCAGCCGGAACCGGCCCAAACACCGTCATTTTTGCAAGCAACAAACTCACTGTTCCCGACATGTTTAAAAGTGGTATCGGATTAAAGCTCATCAGCATGGTTTTTCTGCCACTGATACTTTATTTTTTGATCATCGTGGTTCTGGGAATGGATTTAGCGCTTCCTGTGTGGGCGAAGTAACTGGTAAAAGTAGACTTTTCCGGAGAGTTTTCAATTCTACATTAGATGTTTTAAATTGGGCATTGTGGCCGGTATGAAAATCATTTAGCTATTGATTGTATACCTAACCTCACAGGCGGGATTATGTTTGGGGTTTTCTGATCAGAATTGTTTCTGATTTACCATAAAATCAAAACCAGCTACTAACGAATATCCCGGAAAATTTTAAACTCGACAAATCTGAAATCCTAGATAAAAAGACGCTGCATCTTTTTTATGACTCAATTCGTGGCTACGAAAATCTTACAGCGCGTGGTTTTTTGTAAATCGCAAGGCAGCATTTGCAGGCGTTTTATGAAAAAACACATATTATACTTTGCATTAATAGTGACAGGCGCAAAATATTTTGTGAAAGTTTCTTTTATAGGATTGAAGTGTCAAACGCGGAACAATGGTTTACCTGCCAAAAGTCTGGCAGGTGTTTTTACTTCAAAAACCTTGCATTGAGGTATGTTCCTGTTTTCTTTTTCTCAATCAATAAATAATCTTCAGCGATTATTAGTCACACCAAGGGTTGCAGAATATTCCTGGTGCTTATTTGACGAATCTTTTCGAAAATACCGTTCTGGCTAGCTTTTTCTTCTTCAATATCATAATCGTCCTGCAAACCCAACCAGAATTTTGCAGTATT
>CAIYZW010000652.1 GCA_903930725.1 uncultured Bacteroidota bacterium | reverse complement strand
TCTGGAAACAACTATTCAAAAACCATTCGCAACATTAACGAGGATGAACCAACCTTCCTCAACCGGCGAAACCGATTTCTTGACCATCTGATGGCACGTTTCAACGAGCAATTCACGGATTATTCGTTGCTGATGTATGCGAATAATAATCAGCAGGTTTCAAATGATTTAATTGAGGATAAAGTTGCATTTTTAAAAAATTTGCCAACCCTCGGCAGCCAGCGCGCTAAATCGTTTGCAACAAAGGGAGAAACCGCCGAAGTTTGGGACACGCAAAATGTAACCGGCCTCGAAAAGCGCGTTTCACGGATGCTCGGTTCTAAAGATTACAGCAGGCGGTTTTTGTCGAAAGGGCCTTTTGGAAACATTGAGTTTTACCAGGAAATTGATGTTGACATCGTTAATGAATTCCGCTTCCGGGTAATTGCCGATGACCATAAAATCCTTTTGAGCAGCCACAAGCATTATCATTTGATAGATGATGGTTATCAAATTATTTATGATATGCTGGATTTTGGGAAAACCCAGGGCTACTACAAAATTCATCCTTCGGTTGACGGGAAATTTTATTTTCATCTTTACGATGATGACGGGAAAATTCTTGCGCGACGAATAGAACTTTTTGACACCGAAATCGAGGCGCAGACCGAGATTGATGAGGCTGTTGCTTTCATTTCTACACATTTTGAGGGAGTTGACGATGAGCCGGAAGAAGGATTTTTTGTAGTTGAACATCTTCTTTTACGGCCAAAATATAACGAAGTTGTTGAAGGAACAAAGATTTCCGACACTTTGCTCCCCAAAATCCGCGACGATTTTGGCAACATCACGGATGAGGGCAAAGACCCTTATTCTTTCCGGGTTACTGCGGTTTTTCCGGCACAATTGAAAAAGTTTGCCAATAAAAATTTCCAGGAACTTACCGAACTCACTTTGCGGCTTGAGACCCCGGCGCACATTATGCCACAGGTGTTTTTTGTAAACAATCTTCAGTTGAGCCGTTTTGAAAGAGCATATAAAAAATGGCTCGAAACCAGCGCCCTGCCTGTTCCGGAAGAGTCAACCCAAAAACTCTCCCATCTCAAAAATCTCAATTTAGCCCTTTTAGAACTGACAGGCGCCATGCAGTTTATCCCTGAAGAACCCGATTTATAACCCGCCGCCATGAATCCCCGAAATCATCAAATCGGCAAATTGGTTTTGAAATTAGAATTTGATTCGGAGCAGGCGGCCAACGATTTGCAAAAATCATTTACCGGAACTTTCGAAAGCCAGGTAAAATCGGTGCTTGATGAAGTCTTTTCTTCCTTTTCAAATAATGGCGAAACAATTATAATTGATCATCTTAAATTAAATCTTGGCCAGATAAAATTTGATGACTTTGCTGCAAGTTTAAAAAATGAGGTCATAAACTCCATTCAAAAAATACTGATTTCTGAAGCTAAAGAAGAAATTCCGGATGAAGTTCTGAAAAATCCGGATTCAAAAACCAGTTTTGAAATCCTGATTTTTTTCCTTCAAAACGGCCATTTCCCATGGTGGGCTGGCGAAATCACGGTTCACCAACTCGAAACTGCCTTCATCAGCACAACCGCATTTTCAGATGTCACTATTCGAAATTTATTTTTCGAAGCACTCACTTCACCAAACTGCCAAAAAAGGCTTGCCGTGCAGTTT
>CAIYZW010000651.1 GCA_903930725.1 uncultured Bacteroidota bacterium | reverse complement strand
TTTGCGGCAATTGCAGTTTTTTATTAACCGCTTTTCTTTCTTGCAGAACGGATATCTGCAGGTTTACATTATTTACGGTGTAGTTTTCGTAACAATGGTTCTGCTATTACCGGTTATATATGATAGAATAATCGCATTAATTCAATTTTTTAATCAATTGTAGCATGTTAAGTTTCGCATTAATTATACTGGCAAGCCTGTTTTTTACAGGAATCATCGGCCGGACCAAGAGCATCGCTTCCGGCAGGAAAGGGCCGGGCATTTTTCAGCCGCTTAACGATGTGATAAGGCTGTTTAAAAAGGGGGCTGTTTACAGCGAAACAACCAGCTGGGTTTTCCAGGTTGCCCCGAGCATCTATTTTGCCTCTGTTCTCATGGCTATTCTTGTAATTCCTTTCGGACAAACACGTGGCCTTATTTCCTTTAACGGCGATTTTATCTTTTTTGCCTATGTATTGGCACTTGGGAAGTTTTTCAGCATCATCTCTGCTCTCGATACAGGTAGCAGTTTCGAAGGTATGGGTGCCAGCCGCGAAGCGTTATATTCGATGTTCGCCGAACCGGCATTCTTCATCCTGATGGGCTCTTTTGCCCTGCTTACGGGGCATACATCGTTTTACGATATCTTCCGGACGCTTCATTTTGGATCATCCATTTCATATTTACTTGGGACATTGGCAACATTTGTTTTGCTCACCATTGCCATGATAGAGAACAGCCGCATGCCAATTGACGATCCAAAAACACATCTCGAATTAACAATGGTGCATGAAGTGATGATACTTGATAACAGCGGGTTCGATCTTGGATTAATCATATCTGCATCCTATTTAAAATTTGCAATGTATGGCGCTTTAATCGCTAACTTTTTTATTGATGTGCTTCCATGGTATATTGCTATTCCGGTATTTGTGGCTATTCAGGGATTACTAGCGGTTGTAGTCGGTATCTGGGAGTCATTTGTTGCAAGGTTCCGGATGAGTCACAACCCGCAATTCATTTTTATCCTGTCGTCGGTTTCATTGCTCATATTCTTTGGTGTACTGCTTGTTTTACAAAAATTCAATTAGTCAAAATTAACAATGAATTGAAATGATAAATGTTTTGCTCATAACTTTCGCGATGTCTCTTTTATACATCAGTATTGCCAATCGCTTGCTCACCTACATTAAAATACTGTCGTTCCAGGGCGTTGTTCTTTTCGGAGTGGCCTTTCTTGAACTTAATACAATAAGTACGCTTAATCTTGTTCTTATTTTGTTGGAAACTATCATTTTTAAGGCAATAGCAGTTCCGGTATTTATTAATTACGTGATCAAACGAAATAATATTACCCGAGAAGCGGAGCCGTTTTTACCCAATTTTGTATCGATGATCATTGTTACATTCATCATCGTTATTACGATTATTTTATCCACAGCTATTTCGGATCCGTATCTCAATAAAATATTTTTTATTGTAGCACTTTCAACAATATTCAGCGGATTGTACATCATTGCTACCCGAAAAAAAGTAATTACTCATGTAATGGGTTATATGATTATTGAGAACGGCGTTTTTATTTTATCACTGGCTGTTGGTAATGAAATGCCGATGTTGGTGAACCTGGG
>CAIYZW010000650.1 GCA_903930725.1 uncultured Bacteroidota bacterium | reverse complement strand
TTTCCTACGATATCACTGGTCCATGTGATGGTGCTTGTTGTACCGGCTGTTAATATCTCTCCACCATTTGGAGAAGTCAATGTTAAAGTGCTACCACTACCTGCGATAACCGAGAAAGGTGCATCACTTACATCAAAAATCAAAGGATACGCGCTACTGGCAACCTTTACTGTATATTCGGTTCCAACAGCCAATCTGCCTGGGATCATCCAGTCAAAACTGCCATCATTTGGAGTTGCTGATGAGATAAGTGCGTAATGCAAGCCACTTTTTAATAAGGAGATTCTTACATTTCCCACGATGTCGCTCGTCCATGTCAGTGTATTGGTAGTTCCGGCTGTAAAAGTTTCGCCACCATTTGGTGATAATACTTTTACTGAACTGCCACTTCCTCCAGTAATTGAGAAATTTGCATCGCTCACATCAGTGATGGTTGTATTGAGGCAACTCGAAATTTTAACGGTAAAGTCAGTTCCTGAGACAAAGCCTGCAGGAATGAGCCAATCAAAACTGCCGTCATTTGTAGTTTTTGCTGAAAGTAATGCGAAATCAACACCACCTTTTACCAACATTAACCGTAAATATCCGGTTACATCGCTGGTCCAGGTTATCGCACAGGTTGTCCCGGCAGCAAATTCTTCACCGCCGTTTGGTGCGGTAACCACCACAGAAGTTCCACCTCCGGCAACAATAGCGAAATTAGCATCGCTTACATCAAAAAGTAAAGGATTGGTGCTGCTGGCAACTTTTACTGTGTATTCGGTTCCTGCAAGAAGTCCGGCAGGAATGAGCCAGTCAAAACTACCATCATTGGTTGTAGCTGATGAAATCAGGCAATATTGAAGGCCAGCTTTTAATAAGGATATCCTTACATTTCCGATAATGTCGCTGGTCCATGTGATGGTATTTGTAGTTCCGGCGGTAAAAGTTTCGCCACCGTTTGGAGAAACCACAGCTATTGTGCTGCCGCTGCCACCTGTAATCGAGAAATTAGCATCGCTTACATCTGTGAGCAATGTATTGGTGCAACTCGAAATTTTAACCGTATAATCAGTTCCGGAAACCAAACCTGCCGGAATCAGCCAGTCACGGCTTCCAGTGTTAGGAATGGCAGATGCAATCAGCGAATATTGTATTCCACCTTTTAGTAAAGTGATTCTCACATTTCCGATGATGTCACTGGTCCATGTGATTGTGTTAGTGGTTCCGGCAACCCAGGATTCACCACCATTTGGTGCTGTTAAAGTAAGCATGCTGCCTCCGCCGCCAATGATTGAGAAATTTGCATCGCTCACATCGTAAATGGTTACAGCATTGGTGCAGTTCGAAACTTTAACGGTATAGTCAGTTCCGGCGGCCATACCGGCAGGTACCAGCCAATCGAAACCACCATCATTTGGAGTGCCAAATGAAATCAAAGAGTACTGTAAACCACCTTTTAATAGAGCGATTCTTACATTCCCGATGATGTCACTCGTCCATGTTATTGTATTTGTTGTTCCCGCAGTCCATGTTTCTCCTCCGTTGGGCGAAGTTACAGTCACTGTTTGTGCAACAGCGTTTGTGAAGCTAAGAAGACAGGCAAAAAAAGTAATTGCTGCCATAAACTGAGTAAATTTTACTAACCTTTTCATTGTACTAAATTTTTAATTAAACATTAATATGAAATTTGATTTGGCAAAACTATACCAGCGAGCTACCTAATCTGTTATGGAATTTTGTAATTATTGTACAAGATTTTATGATGTCTGTTATTTTGAAAATTTTTAGTGTAGGTTTGCTGCTTTAACTGGGAGCCGAATAAACCTACCATGTTTTAAAAACCGGGTAGTTAGGTTTACAACCAAAATTTAACTACTGCTAATTTGATAAAGAAGTATTGGACATGAATACACAACAAATCCAGATTGAAGAAGGTCAGCGCATCGGTTTGCCCGATGTAATAAAAGGTGTTGCCGTAGTTTTGATGGTGCAGGTTCACCTGATGGAACTATTTGCCAACGAGTTGATTTATAACAGCCCAGTTGGTAAAATTTCACTCTTTCTTGGCGGCCCTCCGGCAGCACCGGTTTTTATGGCGACGATGGGATATTTCCTGGCTTCGTCGGACAAACCTTTTTCGAAAAGCCTGTGGCGCGGCGTAAAACTGATTTTGTTGGGAGTTATCTTAAATATTGTC
>CAIYZW010000649.1 GCA_903930725.1 uncultured Bacteroidota bacterium | reverse complement strand
TTGGATATTTTTAGTAAAGGAAAAACAACGATGGTCAGGTCGCCGTCGAATTCCTTGCGGGTTTTTTGCACCGAAACCAATTTAGAATCAACATTTTGGCCATAAAGCTGGCTGATGGCCGCTATGGTTTTTTCGATCAGGATTTTCTCGATCATCATTACCTTTTTTAATTAGACGGCAAAAATACATTTTTTAAGATGACCCGAAGTGGAAGAAAAACAGATGGTTGATTAGTGTAAAAATTTCAAATCACAAATTTCAAATCACAAATATCAATTATGAAATCTACTAAATTGTAATTTGAGTTTTGTTTTTTGTTATTTGGTAGTTGGTAGTTGACCTTCCATTGATTTCTCCAATTCGCGGGCTTGTTGCAGGAATTCCTCCACGTTCATTTCGCGGTAATAAATCATCCCATGGCTAGCTCTGATTAGCGGAAGTTTGTTTTCGTAAAAGAAATTTTTACCCATCAAAAGCTGGATTTCGTGCTGTTGCTCCACCCAGATTTTTGCAGCCAGGTCGCTGAATTTCCCGTCTAACTGATAGCTTGGAAAGGGAGCATCCACCTGGCTGAGGTAGCAGTTTGTAAAGGCGCTTTCCATCAGCGAAAGCGCATTAAGCGACACAGGTGCAATTACTTCAACATCGGCAGGATGAAAGCGGAACCAAACGTTGCGGTAACCCCAGATTTTTAATCCCGACAAATCTTTTTCGAGACCCCACAAGCGCACAGCCTCGGCAATAGCCTGCAAAACTTTATAGTGTGTGTCGGGGCCGCTGCCTTCGGGGTCGAGAGCAAGGCTGATGACTGTTGGCTGAATTTTGCGCAACATCTCCAAAACCGGCGCTACATCACGTTTTTGTTCCGGCTGTTCGGTAAAAATGTCGCCTGTGTAAAATCCGAGGCGTAAATGATGAACGTGGCTTACCTGAACACCAAAATGTGCCCAAACTAATTCTTCCTCAAATTCGCGCAACATGCCCTTTAATGTCTGGATTTTTGGTGGATTTTTTTCGCCATCATAAGATTTTTCGAGCGAATCTAAAATTGTAAGAATTTCACTTTTTAATTCGGCCACATTTTTACATTGGTAAATCTCAACAATAGCTCTCACAAGGCGGTGGCAAAGCCCACGGCGCCGTTCGGCTTCTTCGCCGGCAGCTACTTTATTCAGATAATGCGACACATCTTTGTCCCACTTAAATTTGTAGCCGGTCTCGAAAAAATCGGGGTACCGGATCATCTGGATTAGCCCGCCATCCATGAATCGGAGCGTATCTCTGAGTGCGTCAATGATAAATTTGTTGGTAACGGCGGTAAATCCGGAAGTGAGAACAGCAAAATGTAAATCGTTGCTTGCCGAGCGCAACTGGCGGGCAATGAGCGGAAGAATTCCAAGCATGATGTCGTCGTGGTGCGGGCCGGTGTGCAGGAAAACTTCATTTTCGAAACGTTTTATACCTTTTTCGATCTTTTTCCAAACCGAACTGATGACTCCCGGAACAATAAAGTCGCTCAACCCTGGTATCTGGCTGCAGAACTGGTCGTCTTTTAGATCTTTAACAGTAAGATTATGACCATATTTATTAACATTTTTGCATAGTTCGATGATGCCCATTTCAGTTTTTTGGTGCGTCCATTCGCCCTTCGAAAAATATGTCTTAACCGAATCGGTAAGTCCTGATGAAGCCCCACAAGTAATATAAAAGCGTGAATTTTTAAGTTTGTTTAATGCTGTGGCAGGATTGATATTCGATGGAGAGCTTTCGAGCGACTGTTTTACAACCTGTGCTTTTGCCTCTCCGGCGGCGATAATTATGGCCACAGCATCGGGGTTGTAAGTTATGGTTTGCAGGCCAATGGTGATGACAAGCCGGTTTTTGGAAATGTCAATTCCACCGAGGTCACCGGCAGCAACTGCCTGGGTTTCAAAATTTGTGGCGGTAAGCCGTGTAGTCGAAAAATGATCAGAGCCACGGGTATTAAAGGCGATGTGGCCATCGGGGCCAATTCCTCCAAGGAAAAATCCAATTCCACCTTTTTCCCGTATTTTCCGCTCGTATTCGCTGCACCAGTCATCTATCAAAAAAATGGATTGCTGTTGAAGTTTTTCGAACGAATTATGGCACTCTCGGTATCTTAAACTCAGGTCAACTTTGAGGCCCGGAAAAATTTCGTTAAAATGCTTATCGCCAGCAAGCCTGATTTCATCGGCATTAATGAGCAAACTTCTCGATTTATCCAAACCAAAACCCTGTAAGTAAAAGGTATTTACGTAATCGTAAAAGCTGTTGTGCTGCTTTGAT
>CAIYZW010000648.1 GCA_903930725.1 uncultured Bacteroidota bacterium | reverse complement strand
GTAAGCGCTTCCATCTTCAAGAATAAGCTGCGACATTTGATTCTTTTTGTAGATTTCTCAAATTTTACTTCAGGCAAAAGTATGATTTAAATTCTTTTGGAAATCCCGGGCATATTCAGCTACCGGAATATTGACAGTTTGCTTTTCCTGATTCGCCGTTTAATATCAAATCTCATGATGCTTTGTATTGCCAATTTCTTCAGGTATAAGAATCGGTTTTTTAATCCTGATCTTTGGTTTTCCGAATTCAGCCGTTTTTTGAAATTATTCACTTTCTTTTTGGCCAATTATTTTCCTGTTTGGCCAAAATATTGCCTTTCGTTTCCTACATAAAAGTTTCGACTTCGATTTAACTATATTTTTGTAGGTAACTCATGCTTAAAGCAAGACATATTCTTCATCAGATATTTTCAATCATCAAAAACATAAAACTCATCCTGACATGAAAAAGATTTATTTCGTTTTGCTGGTCATTTTTGTTTTTAATTTCGGTGCATTTTCATCGGATACGCTCAGGTTTTATAGCCCGGGTACAGCAAGTGTTTATTTCACAAGTTACCCTGTTCAGATTGCCCGTTTTGAACTGCCACAGCCGGCCACCATTAATTCAATTATTGTTACACTTGGTGGCGATGATCCATCAGGAACCGCTGAATTGCACCTTTACAACCATGAAGGCGGAAACATTATTCCTGAGTTAAAACAAGATTTATGCGACCCGCTCATTCTTCAAAAAACCATGGCTGGCGATGAGCCAATTCAGGTTTTTCCACCTTTGCCGGTTTACCAGAGCAACAACCAGTTTTTTGTGGTGGTAACGGATTTTCAGAATGGAGCAAAACTGGCTTCTGATAATGTTACTTATTCAGGATTCTGCCTGGCAGGAGCTTCAGGTGGTGATTTTTACTGGGAATATCTGCAAACTGCGTCGGGAACAACAACTTTTCAAACCAAGGCTTTTAAAATTGATGTGCTGCTTAATTACGAACAACTCCCTTCGCCACCTTACCTCGAAGATGTTACCGCCTCGGTGGGAATTGCCAGTGAAAATTATTCGAACCGCGGGCTTTCGGTTGCCGATTTTGATAATGATGGCGATGAAGATTTGATACGCCGGAATTTGCTGTACCGAAACGATGGCGGTACTTTTACCGACATAACCACCGCCGCCGGAATTTCAGGAAATCCTTACGCCAACGCTTTTGCCGATATGGACAATGACGGCTTGTTGGATGTTGTTTTTGTTTTGGCCGATACCATTTATATTTATAAAAATGAGGGCAATGAAACATTTTCAAAGCACCTGGCTGCCTTTGCCCCGCAGGTTTCGGGCTATTCGGGAACACAAACACTGTGTGTTGGCGACATCAACAACGATAAATTTCCGGATATTTTTATCGGGCGGCTCTGGAACACTTATCCTACGCCACTTCCAAATTATCTTTACCTTAATAACGGCAATTTAACCCTTTCGGATAATACCTCCGCAATTTACCCCAACCCCAACTTAAACCTTCGCCGGACAAGGGGTGGAACTTTTGTTGATTTTGATGATGATGGCGATATGGATTTGTACGTGACCAATTATTACCTCGAGAGGGATGAGTTTTACTGGAATAATGGTGATGGGACATTTACCAACATTATCGTCGAAAAAGGCATGGATTTGAATGCCAGCGGGTCTAACCATGGAACCGGCGGTGTTTGGGCCGATTATGACAATGATGGCGACATGGATTTGCTCCTTCCACAGTTTGCTCATCCTAACTACGCAGTTTTATACGACCACCGGGGCACCACGATTTATCGGAACGAAGGGGCTCCATCTTATAATTTTACCGATTTGATAGGTTCGCCAACTCTGGATGACGACATCCAGTTTGAAGAAACCCATGCTGGGGCTTCGTTTGGCGACCTCAACAACGATGGCCTTCAGGATTTTTACACCACCAATTTTTACAACTGCCGCTATTCCGATGTTTATATCCAGAAACCCGATCACAGGTTTCAGCTTAAAACCCAGCATTATCTTCCATCCCAAACTATTAACACCGGCGAAGATGCCATCATGTTCGATTTTAACAACGATGGCCGCCTGGATATTCTGACCGGCTATTACAACAAAAATGTTGTCTTGTTTAAAAATAGTTGTACCGAACAAAATAACTTCCTTCAATTAACTTTGCGGAGTACCTCGGGAAATGCTTTTGCCCTTGGCGGAAGAGCCACTGTTTATGCAGGAGGACAGCAATTTACCCGCGAAGTTTTTTCGGGGCATGGGGCAAATATGCGCGACCCCTACACGCTGCATTTAGGTTTGGGTGAAAACGAACAAATTGACTCGGTCGTGGTAAAATGGCCGGTTCAGCCGCCGGTTTTTGAGACCTTTCACAACCTCAGCATCAATACGCGATATTCGTTGTTTGAAGGTGGTCAGATAGTTGGTGTTCAAAATTATCCTCTCCAACTTATCGGGTCGGTTTATGCTTTTCCAAATCCAGGCAAGGGAGAGGCAAATCTTATGGTTACAGCAAACTCATCCGGTAACCTAAACTGGGAACTTTACGACCAGCTTGGCCGAAAAGTAAATGCGGGTACAAAGCCTGTGTTTCAGAATATTTCTCTTCAAATTTGTTTAAATAGCCAGGGGCAACTGCTGCCTCCAGGTTTGTATTTTTATCGCGTAAGCTTAGGCCTGGGCCTTGCTAAAACAGGGAAACTTATTATTGAAGGAAAGTAATCAAGTTTCAGATTGAAATCTGGCCTGACAGGTGTTTTGCCTAAATTCCCCGTTTTGTATCACTCCCTCCTCCTTTGCAAAAGTTTCCCCATTTTGCAAAACACCTGCCGGGTTCCCTTTATTAACAGATGTTGAATATTGTGATATAAACTCACACTTTTATCCAGTAAAAAGTGTAAATTGCTTTAAAACGGATTTGGATTCACTTCTAAAACCGGAATTTTGCATACATTTTAGCAAAAAAAATGTTTGGTTTCTCAACAGAAATACCTCAAGTTGTATTTTATCATCCGTGAAGAAAAACGCCAATCGTATTATTTTGATGAAAAGGGCGAATGTGATTTTGTGGTGATGAAAAATGGGGCTCTTGCTGAATTAATTCTGGTTTGTTCCCCACTGATGGCTGTTTATGAAAATCCTTTTCCTCAGTTTCATTTCCATCGTGAGAGTTTGCTAATTTTGCCCTCCACCAAAACGCTGGAATATCAGAAACTGGAAAATGCTTTTTATTTGTTTGGAAATCGGTAAAACATTGGTTTATAAATCAAAACGTTTATTTTTGAAATGGTTGGCCATTTTACTTTGTTTGGTGGGTTTTTCGTTGCCGGCAATTAGTCAATCTGCCATAAATACTGAGCAAAGCGGCATTTTGCTCGATTCTGCCAAAATCAATCTCAGCGTAAACCCGGTTTTGTGCATCAGTTTTGCCAACGAATTTTTGAAAATAATTCAGCACAACGACTCCCTTAAAACTGAAGCCTTATTCGTTAAAGCTGAGGCTTTTATTTACTTGTCCATGTTAGACAGCGCTCTTGGCATTTATCTGAACCTGGAAAACAGTTTTTCTGGTATGCAAAATCACAAGAACTTTATCAAAATTCTTAACAAAACCGGCCGGGTTTATGCGCAGGCCGGCGATTTTGCAAATGCTGAAATTCGTTTTAACAAATCCCTCAATTTTGCGGTTTCAAACAACGACAGCTCATTGATGGCCAAAGCATTAAACAATCTGGGAAACATCAAAACCCAAACTGGTGAAACCGAAAAGGCGCTTGAATATTTTTTGAAATCCTACCAGATAAAAATAAAAATCGGTGACAACGAAACCATCGGGAGCACTTTGATAAACCTCGGAAATATTTACGGTAGTATGGGTAAATGCGAGCTGGCCATGGCGTATTTCGAAAAAGCTTTAAATTATATTCGTCTCGAAAACGACCCATACAATTACACCAGCATCCAGATTAATATCGGCGCCAATCTGCTCGAAATGAAAAGATTGAAGGAAGCCGCCGAAAAGTTTGATATTGCGCTTGAGCTGTCGCAAAAATATGGCTTTCAAAATCTTATCCCGGGCATTTATCAAAATTATGCGGAGTTATTCCGGCTTAAGGGCGATTTTGAAAATGCGCTGCTTTACACCCAATTATTCAGTAAAGCCAACGATTCGTTGGGAAAGCAGGTTGCTGTACAAAAAATTAGAACATTGGAAAGCAGGATCGAATCCGAAAAAAAGGATAAAGAAATCAGCCAGCTTATCGCCGAAAAAGCGAGGAAGGAACTGGAACTCTCGAAACAGAAGAACAAAATCATTTTCGTGGTTCTTTGTTCATTTATCATGATGTTGGGGATATTTATGACTTCACAAAAAATCAGGGACGAAAACCAAAAAACAGATTCAAAATCGGGAAATATTATCGGCCGGTCACACCAGAAAAGCTATTTTACATGGCTTATCATCGCGATGGTTTCGGCATATTTAAGTTTATATTTTTACCTGTTTGGCAACTTTTCGCTTCACATCACAACTACCACAGCTTTAATTTTTAGTGTATTGGTTTTTGGTGTTGTTTTCATCTGCCTTTCGGCAACAGTTTTAATCATCGAACAAATCAAAGGTTCTGGCCAATCCTTAAAATGGTCAGTTCCGGCAGTTTTTATATTTATTGATGCTGGAATAATTTTGGTGGCTGTTTGGGTGACTTGGGTGTTTGTTTTCGGTTTCGGGTTAAACTTTGGCCAACTGGCAACCGAAATGTTTATCCCTTCCATTGTGCCGTTATCAGGGCTTTTGGCGATGTTTATCAGCAATAACATCCATAAAAACAAACTCCTCATAACCGAACTTAACCGGCAGCTCGATGCTTTAAAAGCCGAAATGAACTCTGAAATTCAGGAGGAGCAAATCATCAAAATCACAGGACGGAATTTAAATGAGGTGCTGGAATTGCCTGTAAATTGTTTTGTTTTTGCAAAGGCTGACGACAATTATGTAACGATAAATTATCTCGACAAGGAAGTTTTAACAAAAGTCTTTTTCAGGATTCCGCTTTCCGAACTTGAGCAACAATTGAATTCTTTTGGCGCCATCAGGCGATGCCATCGTTCGTATCTTATTAATACAATGCTTATTAAGGAAATCAGGGGAAATTCAAAAAAATCGTTTGCACGTTTAAATATCGCGAGCGCTCCCGAGGTACCGTTCTCGATTAAATTTCAAATGAAAAGCGCTTGATTGGGCTTTAACCAGCGGGTTTTGAAATAATTTATCAGAATTGAAAGCAAGTAAAATTTTGCCTGAGCAAATAAGTTTTCCGATGTTTTAAGCAGGCAGAATTCCGGAATTGAAATTTGCCAGCCTACTCTTTCATGTTGTGAAAAACGTTGGTCACATCATCGTCTTCTTCAATTTTGGCGAGGAGTTTCTCAACTTCGGTAACCTGATCTTCGGTTAATTCTTTGGTTTGAGCGGGAATCCGTTCAAAGTCGGCGCTGATAATCTCAAAGTCATTTTCTTCGAGATATTTCTGAATCGGCCCAAAACTTTCAAAATCGCCGTAAATGATGATGGTGTCGTCTTCGTTAAAAATCTCCTGAACACCAAAATCAATCAGTTCCAGCTCAAGTTCTTCAATATCAACACCATCTTTGCCTTTTACTTTAAACACACTTTTCCGTTCGAACATAAAACTCAGGCTTCCGATGTTTCCCAAAGTGCCGCCATTGTGGTTAAAATAGGAGCGGATGTTGGCCACCGTGCGTGTTGGGTTATCGGTGGCCGTTTCAACAACCACGGCAATTCCGTGAGGGCCGTAGCCATCGTAAACCACCTCTTTATAGTCGGCCTGGTCTTTTGAACTTGCTTTTTTAATTGCCCTTTCAACATTGTCTTTGGGCATGTTTGCTGCCTTGGCATTTTGTATTAAAACCCTGAGGCGGGGATTGTTTGCCGGGTCGGGGCCGCTGGATTTTACAGCCATCGAAATTTCCTTGCCAATTTTTGTAAAAGTCTTGGCCATTGTGCCCCAGCGCTTCATTTTGCGGGCTTTTCTAAACTCAAATGCACGTCCCATAATTGAATGTTTTTTCTGATTTGGCTGCAAAATTAGATAATTCTCTTTGCGAAAAGGATAAATTTTAGGAAAAGTGGAAAGTTGGATAATAGGAAGAATGGAAGAATGGAAGAATGGAAAATGAAATCCTGAGGTCATTCAAGAAAGTCATGGCTCTTGTTCGACGTGGGCCAGACGGCTTTTATTTCTACTTTTACAAAAGAATCTAATTTGATAAGCCAGAGGATATGAACACAGAATTTTTATTCGACAAAGCTACAGAACCAGAAGAAAAAAAAGTTGTTGAATTGCTTGCTGACAAAGCCGGACTATGGGCTGAATTTAAAGCATTTTTGAAAAATAATATTGGCCAGGTTAAAGAAGAATGGAAATTTTACAGCCAGAAATCTGGCTGGACAATGAAAGTTTTGCTTGGCAAACGAAACCTGTTTTTTATGAAACCCGAAGAATCCGCCTTTATGGTCGCCTTTGTTTTTGGCGATAAAGCAGTTGCAGAGGTTGGGAAAAGCAAATTGCCCGAAAACATTAAAACGGAGTTATCGGAAGCTAAAAAATACATGGAAGGAAGAGGTTTGCGGGTTCATGTAAAAACCAAAGATGACCTTGAAATTGTTAAGAATTTGGTGGAAATTAAAGTCAAATATTAAACGGGTTTTTAGAATATAAAAATATGGAACTAAAAGATTTGATTTTGAAAAACCGGAGTTACCGGCGTTTTTATGAAGATCACGAAATATCTTTAACCATTTTGCGAGAATTGGTTGATCTGGCAAGGCTTTCGCCATCCGGTGGAAATCTACAGCCATTAAAATACAAACTTGCCAATGATGCCGGAATGAATCAAAAAATCTTCCCCTGTATTGGCTGGGCGGGTTATCTCACCAACTGGCCCGGGCCTGACGAAGGCGAACGTCCATCGGCATATATCATCATGCTCGAAGATTCCGGAATAAAAATGGAAGTCAGAAACGACCAGGGAATTGCGGCTCAGAGTATTTTGCTGGGTGCTGCCGAAAAAGGTTTGGGTGGCTGTATCATTGGGTCAATTAAAAAGGAACGCTTGCGCGAAGCATTGGAAATACCGTTACATCTCGAAATTTTGCTCGTCATTTCCCTCGGGAAACCGAAGGAAATTGTGGTACTCGAAAGCCTCCCACCAGATGGTAACATCAAATACTGGCGCGATGAAACGATGATCCACCATGTTCCAAAAAGAAGTTTGGAGGATATTATTATTTGAAGAAGTTTTTAGTGTTTGGGGTTTCGGTAAAATATTAAACCGCAACGAGCAAGCTTTTTTTGTAAATCGGTTTTCTTTTCGATTGAAGCAGGAGCCCTGGAAAGCAATAACCACATTATTTATCGTGTTGAATTTTTGGTAAAGAAAACGAAAATGTACTGCCTTTCATTTCGACACTATTTACCCAGATCTTTCCTCCGTGTTTTTCGATAAATTCTTTGCACAGGATTAATCCTAATCCCGTTCCCCGCTCGTTTTCGGTACCCGGTGTGGTTATATTTCGGTCAATTCTGAACAGCTTTTCGATGTAATCCTGTTTTATTCCAACACCGTTATCTTTAATATAAAAGGTGGTATCCTGTGGGTTTTCCGACATTGCAATAATGATTTTACCACTTGGGTGGGTAAATTTGATGGCGTTCGAAATCAGGTTTCTAAAAATTGTACCAATCATCTCTTTATCGCCAAAAACACTGACATTGGCAGGTATAAGCTTATTAATTGTGATTTTTTTCTGAAGGGCCGCATCTTTTAGCAATTCGATAATTTCGTCAACAAGGCGATTGGTGTCAATATTTCCGGGATTAAAATTAATTCGTCCGGTTTGTACACGCGACCATTCTAAGATATTTATTAACAGATTCATCGCCCGTTTGGACGAATCCTGAATAATTTTGGCATATTCCTCAATTCCGGTGTAGTTTTTTTCCTGAATTTGCTCGGAAAGAATTTCGCTAAAACCCATTATCGAGTTGAAAGGGCTTTTAAGGTCGCGAGCGATGATTGAGAAAAAAGTGTCTTTTGTTGCGTTCAATTCCAGAAGTCGTTGTTCGCTAAGCTTGAGTATTTCTTCGGTTCTGCGTTTTTCTTCGATATCCTGGAAAATGCCGTATAGCCTCACACATTGTCCTTCTTTTAACTCGGCATAACCCTTTGCCCTAACCCAGCGCAGATTGCCTTTTGCGGTTATAATCTGAAATTCTTCATCAAAAGGTTTTCCTTGCCCGACGGCTTCGGCAACAAGCATTTTCATTTTTTCGCTAAATTCGCTCTCTTTAATAAAATCGAGTGCTGTTTCTGGTTTCGGCTTATAATCATCATCTACTTCATGAATTTCGGCAGTTACTTCTGACCAATACAGGTTTCGCGTAATCCTATCCAATTCCCAGCCGCCAACGCGAGCCAACTGGCTTGTTTGATGTAATAATTCTCTGGTTTTTGCTAGTTGTTCTTCGGTATGTTTACGGTCAGAAATATCACGGACTACAAAAACAGCCCGATCAATCTCACCTTCCTTGTTGTAAATGATATTTCCGGCTGTTTCTACCCAAATATATTTTCCGGATTTTGTATGTAAGCGAAACTCAAGAGAGTCAGAGGTTTTTGTTACAATTGCTTTCTGAAATCTCGAAACCACAAAACTCAAATCTTCGGGATGGATAAGGTCAAAAATACCGAAGTTTTTCATTTCTTGTGGCGAATAACCCAGGATTTTGCATGATGGCGAAGCGTATTTGATATTTCCTTTGATGTCGCTAACCACAATCATGTCGGTCATATTTTCGGTAATAGTACGAAGTTCTTCCTCGCTTTTGTAAAGTGCTTTTTGGGTAATTATGCTATCATTTATATCGGTTACTGTAAGCCGGATTTTTGGAGTATCATTATTGCTAAAAACATTCCCGTAAATACTCACAAACTTGTTAGAATGTTCGTGGGTGATTAATTGAATTTCGATTTGCCGGGATGTATTGAGTTTTAGGATATCTCTTATAAAGAAATGGAACGGATCCTGATATTCAGGGGCTAAAAATACACGAAAGTCCATATTTTTCTGGCAATCTCTGCTGTACGAAATTAAGCTTCTAAAGGTTTGATTACAATCGAGAATCTGGAAATATTCATCCAAAACAAGATAACCAACAGGGGCATGTTGAAACAAATTCTGGTACTCGATTTTTGAATTTTCAAGATCAACCTGGATTCTTACAAGCTCATCATTCTGAAACTCGAGCTCATGCTGATAAATTTTAAGATCCTCCACCAATTGTTCAAGCGATTTTGAATAGGCATTCCGGAGGACATCTGAATTGTTTTTTAAAACGTCTTCGATCTGCTCTTTTATTCTTGTTTTTTTATCCATTTCCTTAAAATTGACTGCTGACAAGGGGTTTAATTTAGTTTTTCCTGAAGTTCTTTCATCTCGCTAACATCAATCACCAAACCAATAAGTTTTACGGGCTTTCCGGCTTTATCGCGTTCAACAATTCCACCTTTGTCGTAGTACCATTTATAATGGCCATCTTTGGCTTTTATCCGGTAAACGGTATCGTAAACCGGGAGTTTTCCGGTGAGATGATCGCGCATAGCCTGCATTACCCGGTCGTAATCTTCGGTGTGGATAAGTCGGCAAATTTCGAAGATTTGTTTTGGAAATTCTTCAAAAGTATAGCCAAGCATGGTTGCTTTTCGCTCGTGCA
This sequence comes from uncultured Bacteroidota bacterium, assembly GCA_903930725.1. Classification (GTDB taxonomy): domain Bacteria; phylum Bacteroidota; class Bacteroidia; order Bacteroidales; family 4484-276; genus CAJATL01. The sequence continues at coordinate 2,205 of CAIYZW010000648.1, read as the reverse complement.
TATTTACGAAACCGCTCGGAATGTCCCATTCCCACCAGGCCATATTTCCCATTTCGAGCGACTGATGAAGCCGGTTGTTGGCAACAACCAATTTCTCGCGTTCCTGGCGCAAAGTCGAAATGTTTACCATGGTTACCAGGATACCGTCAACTGCGCGGTAATCGGTGCGGTACGGCACAATGCGCAACAAAAATAACAACTCATTGGGATAAGAAATCTCCTTTTCGATGGGTTTAAGGCTTTCCTGAACTACTTCGATATCCTTTATAAAATCGGCATAAACAAAAGCGGTGGCCAACTGTGTAATTGGTCTGCCGATGTCGAGATCGAGGATGTTGCTGATTTTTGAAAAACTCGATGTAAACTTTCGGATGCAAAGTTTTTTATCGAGGTAAAGAGCGGCTACTTCGGTGTTGTTGAGCAGGTTATTTACGTCGTTGTTGAGCTGTGTAAGCTCTTCGATTTTGTTTTGATATTCCGAATTTACGGTGTATAATTCTTCGTTTACCGATTGAAGCTCTTCGTTTGTGCTTTGCAGCTCTTCGTTACTGGCAATAAGTTCTTCGTTTGATGCCTGAAGTTCTTCGTTTGATGTTTCCAACTCTTCAACGGTTGCCTGAAGGTTTTCTTTGGTATATTGCAGCTCGTGCTGAAGTTCGGTAAGCTGATCCTGAAACTGTGCCTCGATGTTTATAATTTCCTTGATTTCTTTTTCACGCGAACCGGATTCGATTTCTAAAAATGAAACAAGATACAGCGTGTTGTCGTCATCTTTCTGAATCAGGCGGCCTTCGACATTAAATTTGATGGTTTCGTTGTTGTTGGTTAGCCGGACGCCTTCAAAAGTTACTTTGTCTTTTTGTCCTTTTAATCTCCTGAAAATATTGCTGATAATGGCAGAAAGTTCTTTTGAAATCAGATTATTAAGGCTTTGGCTAAATTTTCCGGGCTTTAATTCAACAAATGGATTAATGTTGTTAACCACCTGAATAATGTTCATTTGATCGTCGAGAACGATGGAAGGCGGCAGGATTGCTTCGAAAATCCGTTCGGCAATCATGTCGCGTTTGGGCGTTTTTTTTGTGAACCCTTTTGAACTTTCGTAATCTTCTTTTTTCTTAAAAGTAAAACTCATCGGAAATTCAGAATTGATTCCAGTAACATAACCAGCCTTTTTGGAGTAAATTTTATGCTTTGTGCTTACAATGTTAAAGGCCTCGGAATAAATTCCAAGCGATTCGCTGCTTCCCATAAACAAGTATCCGCCAGGCTTGAGCGCCATTTGGAAAATATTCAATACGTGCGACTGGCTGTCGGGTTTAAAATAGATAAACAGGTTGCGGCAAACAATCATGTCTAATTTTGAAAACGGTGGGTCTTTGAGCACGTTATGCGTGGCAAAGATGGCCATTTTTCGCAAGGTTTCGCCAACGCGGTAGCCATTTTCGCGGCGCACAAAATACTTGGCAAGCAATGCCGGATCAACATCGCCAACTATGCTTTCGGGATAAAAAGCCTGGCCGGCAAGTTCGAGCGAATGTTTATCAATGTCGGTGGCAAATATTTTAACTTCGATATTAAGTTTATTCTCATCCAAAAAATCTTTTATAATCATGGCAAGCGAATAAACTTCCTCGCCGGTTGAGCAAGCCACCGACCAAATGCGGAGCTGCTTTTTTCCATTTTCGACAAGTTTGGGCAAAACATTGTTGCGGATAACCGAAAAGGCTTGCTCATCTCTAAAAAAACGGGTTACACCGATGAGTAATTCCCGGTAAAGAATGTCTTTTTCCTTGTCGGATTCTGAGAGCAGTTTCAGGTAATCTTCGAGCCGTTCAAAACGATTGATGCTCAGGCGGCGTTCGAGCCGACGGATGATGGTAGCTTCTTTGTAGTACGAAAAATCTATCCCACAAAAATCGCGTAAAATCATCAAAATTTTGGTTAGGCTGTCTTCATCACCTGTTAAAATGGATTCGGTGTTTTTTGATTGGTCAATAAACGGATGTTTCAGGTAATTGAGCAGGGCTTCGGGCATTTCGCGGGGTGGCAAAATATAATCAACAAGGCCTGTCGAAATCGAGCTGCGCGGCATCCCGTCAAATTTGGCGGTATGTTCGTCCTGAGCCATCACCATGCCACCGGCTTCTTTAATGGCGCGGGTTCCCAGCGTTCCATCGCTTCCGGTGCCACTTAAAATTATTC